>JACCRS010000084.1 GCA_013813435.1 Gemmatimonadales bacterium | reverse complement strand
GCAACAGAGGAGGCGGTTTCGCCACCTACCGCCGTACCGCCCTTCCGCCGTACCGCCCGCACTCCATGATGCGCTGGAACATTTCGAAACGCATTCCCCTTCCGGATACCCAGCGTCACCTCGATCTCCTGCCGCAGCTTGTCGGCGCCCGAGCGATCGGCCTTGTTCACCACGAAGATGTCTCCGATCTCCATGATCCCGGACTTGAGCGTCTGGATTCCGTCGCCCGACTCGGGGACCAGCACCAGCACGGTGGAGTCGGCCATCCGCGCCACCGCCAGCTCCGATTGGCCCACCCCCACCGTCTCCACCAGAATCCGGTCGAACCCGGCGGCGTCGAGCAGGTCGCAGACCTCGCGGGTGGTGGTTGCCAGGCCGCCGAGCGAACTGCGGGTGGCCATGGAGCGGATATAGACGCCTTGGTCGAGGGCGACAGATTCCATGCGGATGCGGTCGCCCAGCAGGGCGCCGCCGGTGAACGGGCTGGTGGGATCCACCGCGACCACGGCAACCTTGAGATTTGCGCTGCGGTAGGCGGTAACCAGGCGCTCGACCAGGGTGGACTTCCCCGCCCCGGGGGGGCCGGTGATGCCGATGCGGCGGGCTTTACCGAGGGAGCGGTGGACCTGGGCCAGGAGCTGCTCGAAGCCGGGCCTTCCATTCTCGACCACCGAGATCGCCCGGGCCAGTGCGGCGGTTTTGCCGGCAACCAGCTCGGAGATCAGATGATCGAGGTCCATAGTTGAAAGGTCGCCAGAGGCGGAGGGTCAGGCAAGCGGGGCAGACTGGGGCTATGAGAAGATGCATGCTCCTCTACTACGGCCAACTTCCTCATGACATGATGAAGAGTGCCGCTCCTCAGTTCGCTTCCAGCGGTCCTTCTGGGCTCGGCTTGGTCCTCGTGCGCGACCGGTTGTCGGATCGCCTTTTCCCCCTGGAGGGCAGCCTCTCGTGCGCGGAGGTACCTCCGGAATCTCCATAAGGTCATTCGCTCCGCGGCGCCCGGCGCCGTGGAGGGCTTGAGCTATGGAATTCCAGCCTTTACCCCACCGGCGGGGCCCTTGGTCGCGGATGAACGCAGATAGCGCGAACCGAAGAAAACCTCCCCACGGATGAACACGGATGACAACGGATCGCTCCGATGTCACCCCCTCCCAGGAAGCCACGTGCTGAGTCACTTTAGTCAAAGGCAACCAGCGCATTCCATGCCCCCGGGACATGGCCGGTGTGCTGTTGACCATATAAAGAATATGTTCGGGTACCGACACGGAGCTTCCAGGTTCACCGGAGCAATCCGTGCAGTTATCCGTGTTTATCTGTGTCAGCGCTTTTGCCGTTGCCGCGTACTGCCTCACTCAGTACCGCGGTCCTGCGTGCCGGCGGGGTCGACCCCGAGTACACCAGACCTCGAAGGGTACCATCCGCCTTTCGGCTGACCGAGCCACCGCCGCCGGCTATGGTAAGGCGACTGGTTAAAGCACGTATCGCTGAGTTACAGAAAAAGTGAAGGACCGAATCCTGGTCGGTTAGCCCGCAAACCTAGAAAACCTCGAGTGACTTCAGCGCCCCCCCTGCTCGTCGCCAGACTTGCCGCCTTCGCCGCGGTAATTCTTTGGGGCATCTCGTTTGTGGCCACCAAGGCTGCACTGCGTGAAGTCTCTCCGGTCACCTTGATATTCACCCGCTTTGCTCTCGGCGTTGCGGTCCTCTTCCTGATTCTCACAATCAGGCGCGAGCCACTAATCCCTCCCCGCAGCACCTGGCCGATGCTGGCGGCGATGGGCTTCGTCGGCATCTTCCTTCACCAGATGATCCAGGTGCACGGCCTGACCCTGACGACCGCGGTGCGAACCGGATGGCTCATCGGCCTGACTCCCATCTGGTCGGCAGTACTCGCCGCGGTCTTTCTGGGCGAACGGTTCGGCTCCCGAAAGGCCTTCGGCCTCTTTCTCGGCGCGGTAGGAGCACTGCTCGTCATCAGCCGAGGTGAGCTCTCATCCCGCGTGCTCGCCCTGCCCGCAACCCGGGGAGACCTGTTGGTTCTGGCGAGCACCGTGACCTGGGCGATCTATACCATCCTGGGGCGGGACATCCTGAAACGTCTGGGCAGCGCCCGGGCGACGTCGGCCGCGATGTTTATCGGCTGGGCACTAATGATCCCCTTCTTTGTGAACACGGCTGGCTGGCAGGAATATCGGAGTTTGTCATCGACCAGCGTGATCGCCATCGTCTTTCTGGGCGTTGGTTGCTCCGGACTGGGCTATCTGTTCTGGTACGCCGCGCTGGAACGGATCGATGCCTCCCAGGTGGCGGCGTTCCTTTACATCGAACCGCTGGTCACTCTCCTGGCCGCCGTCGCGCTGCTGGGCGAATCGGTTGCGGTAACGACCGTGCTCGGGGGTATCCTGGTCCTGGTGGGAGTTGTCACTGTGCAGAGACGCGAGAGAGCTCGCCCCGCGACCGAGGCGTCTGAGCAGACCCTGCAGCGCGGAGGCCGGAGAGGATCAGATCAAGGTTGATGGTCGCTCTTGGAGCTTTGCTCTTTCTCGCCTGTAGCAGCGACCCTGAAGGGCCGGACGAAACGGACCCGCAACCGGGCACTCTGCTCGTCACTGTCTCCACGACCGGCAGTACACTCGATCCGGATGGCTATTCCATTGAGCTGGACGGTGTGGAGGTGGAGCGGGTGGGTTGAACGCAGGCGTCGAGGTGGCCGAGCTCAGCCCGGGCGAGCACGCCGTTTCTCTGGCTGACGTCGCTTCCAACTGCAGCGTCACCCCCCCGCCGCCGCGGGCGGTCGTGGTCGCCTCCGGGATGCAGGCCACTGCCGACCTGGCGGTGCGCCGCGATTCCCTCCTCCGGAACGTTATTGTCTTTGCCCGCACCCACGATGAGACCTCGACAATTTTCTGGATCTCACCCCAGGGGTCGGCCCCGGTGCGAATTATCGAAGGCGGAGAGCCGGCCATCTCACCCGACGGACGCAAGATCGCCTTTGCCAGGGTCGGGGCCGGGATTATCGGAGTCTGGACCGCCAACGTGGACGGAACCAACCCGGTACTGCTGACCTTTTCGGGGGAAGTCAATCAATCGCCCCGGTGGTCTCCCGACGGCCAGCGACTAGCCTTCGCCAGTAATCGCGACGGCAACTATGAGATCTACACCATGCGGGCCGACGGCAGTGACCAACGCCGGCTCACGACCGATGTCGCGCAGGATGGTTCGCCGGTGTGGTCGCCCGACGGAGCCCGGCTGGCGTTTACCCGCACTCTCGAGCCCCAAAGCAACACGGAAGTCTTCCTGCTCAACCCGGATGGAACCGGAGCGGTCAACCTCACGGCTCATCCCGAGGGGGACAACATTCTCGACTGGGCCCCGGATGGCGACCGGTTGCTCATCAACAGCACCAGGGAGTGGCAGCTGAGTAACGAGATCTTCACCATAGATCTCAACGGCATGAACGCCGTCAATCTGACCAACCATGAGGCCTTCGATGGAGATGCGAAATGGTCCCCGGACGGAGAGGCCATCGTGTTTTCCAGCGAGCGAATCGGGCACATCCACTCGGTCTATCGTGCGAGAGCCGACGGCCAGGAGGTCGTGCGGCTCACCACACCGGCTCTCGGCGAGGCCGACCTGAGTGTCACGTGGGTCCCCTGAAGCGAGCTAGCACTTCTGACTTTCAGTTCGCCCTGGCGGCTCTCACCATTGTCGCCAGCCCTGCCGGCGCCCAGGCTCGCCAGTGGCAGGACAGGGAATACGGAATAGGCGTCGTCAGGTACGAGGCGATGTATAGATACGATGCCAGGGATGTGATCCTCGTTGCCCCATTTGCCAGCGCCGACACCGTTGCCAGTCTTTCTCGTGACTCCCTTTGCTTCCGGCAGCCCCCTGGCTGCGTGCGATCCTATGACCGGATGATCGAGTTCGATTACGAAGTGCCGGGCTGGGCTATTCTCGAGTTCAGCAAAGACTCCGGCTGGGTTAGGGTTAGCCTGGCGCCCTCGCAGCCTTCCGGTCCCATGGGATGGGTGCGCCTGCGGCCAACCGTGAGTACTCTGCTCTGGTCCCAGATTCTACCGCGGCACCGCCTCTTCTTCCTGCGTGAACCCGACATTGCCTTTTACAAGGAGCCGGACCCCAAGTCGCGAGTTGAGCGACAGCCCGTGACACACCTTGGTTCCAAACGTCCTTCCTACATCATGAACCCGCTGGCGGTTCGAGGACCCTGGCTGCGGGTCGAGCTGCTCGTACCCAGCACGATCTGCGAAACGGACATCAAGGTAACGCCGGACACTTTTTGGATCCGGTATTTGACGCCTCGAGGGCGACCGACGGTCTTCTACCATACGCGTGGATGCTAGACTCGGGTATCGTAATGGCCGCGCTCGGCGCCTGAGCTTCAGCAGGTGCGGCTGGCCGCTCCGACGACTGTCCCGCTTTTTGCTGGGAACGCACCGACTCAGGAGTCTCACATTGCGCCTCCCCTTCGTATTCACGACCGGCCTGCTTTCTCGGTGTAGTCGGTTTGCTCTCTGGTACGGACGGAGCGGTAGCCGGGCCGTGATCATCCGATCCACCCCCTATGCCTGAGCCCACCTCGGATCCGCGGGTGTACTTCGCCGCTGAACGCACCATGTTGGCCTGGCTCCGCACCGGCATCGCTATCATGGCTTTCGGTTTCGTCGTCGCCCGGTTTGGCTTATTCCTCAGGTTGATCGCAGATTCAGCCAACTCGAATGCAAGCCATACGATGTCGTCCTATATCGGTGCGGCGCTGGTTGGACTGGGAATCGTCGCCACCGCCGGGGGCGCGGTTCAGTACCAGCGGTTTTGCCGGACTGTCTCTCCGGCCGAGCGCCCGAGAACCGCAAGCCCGCGATTCGTACTCGGTCTCAGCTGGGCCCTGGTGGCCATGGGAGCAGCTCTGGCGATAGTTCTCCTGGTCTAACAGATCGCGCGACGCCTTGCTCTATCCGGCACCGGTGTCAGCCTTACAGCTGATCACGATGTGGCAACCCGCAGCCGTCCGCCCTCCCCTGATCCGACGGGTTAGTCTAACATTGAAGAAACCGGTGCGGCCGCGCGGTTCCTTACTTACCGCCCTACCGCCTTACCGCCATGAGGTAAGCCAGTGTCCAACGCAATCGAGACCAGCGGATTGGTCAAGACCTTCGGCACCACTCGCGCCCTGGACGGTGTGGATCTCCGCATCCGCGAGGGATCGGTTTACGGTTTGTTGGGCCCGAACGGCGCCGGCAAGACCACCGTCATCCGGATTCTCGCTACCCTCCTCCGCCCCACCGCTGGCACGGCCACCGTGCTCGGCCACGATGTCGTACGCGAAGCGCGAGCGGTTCGCCGGAAGGTGAGTCTGACGGGGCAATACGCGTCGGTCGACGAGGACCTGAACGGGCACGAGAACCTGGTGCTCGTGGGCCGCCTGCTGGGTCTCTCGTGGCGCGGCGCCCGGCAGCGCGCCTCGGAGCTGCTCGAGGCGTTTGGTCTCAGCGAGGCGGCGGGCAGACAGGTGCAGACTTACTCTGGCGGTATGCGGCGCCGTATCGACATCGCGGCCAGCCTGGTGGCCATTCCGGAAGTTCTCTTCCTCGACGAGCCCACCACCGGACTGGACCCCCGCAGCAGGAGCCAGGTGTGGGAGCTGGTGCGCCGCATCGCGTCCGCGGGCACCACCGTGCTCCTCACGACCCAGTACCTCGACGAGGCCGATCGCCTCGCCGAGCGACTGGCGGTCATAGACCACGGCCGGGTCATCGCGGAGGGCACCAGCCGCGAGCTCAAGGCGTCGGTCGGGGCCAGCGCCCTGCATCTGCGGCTCGCCAGCGCCGACCAGCGTGGCCGGGCGCAGGAGCTGATCACCCGGGTGCTGGGCGACGGGGTGTTGCCGGGGCCGGACCAGACCGTTCTGGCTGCCCGGCTCACGAACCCATCCCAGGCGGCCGCCGTCCTCGCGGTCCTCACCGAGGACAGCGTCGACGTGGCGGAGTTCTCGGTGGGGAATCCCACTCTGGATGAGGTGTTCTTCGCGTTGACCGGGCGGGCCGCAGAAGACTCGGCGCAGGAGGCACAGCCATGAGCACCGCAGCACTTCCCACCGGCGAGCCCAGTCACGAGCAGTTCGGGATGCACCCGCGGCCGAGTCCCCCGTCGGCGCTCTCGGCCGTGGCGACCCTCGCCTGGCGCGCCATGCTGAAGATCAAGCACGTGCCGTTCCAGCTTTTCGACGTGACCGTGATGCCGATCATGTTCACGCTGCTGTTCACCTTCATCTTCGGCGGGGCCCTCGCGGGCTCCCCCCGCGAGTACATCCAGTACCTGCTGCCCGGAGTGCTGGTGCAGACCGTCGTGTTCATCACGGTCTATACCGGCATGGGATTGAACACCGACATCAACAAGGGTCTGTTCGACCGGTTTCGCTCGCTTCCCATGTGGCAGCCGGCTCCCCTGCTTGGCGCCCTCGCGGGCGACCTGTTCCGCTACTCGGTGGCGTCGGCGCTAATTCTCATCATGGGCCTGATCCTCGGATTCAGGCCCCAGGGTGGTGCTGTGGGCGTGCTGCTGGCGGTGGCGTTGGTGCTGGTGTTCGCCTTTGCGCTGAGCTGGCTCTGGATCATCGTGGGGATGCTGGTCCGAACGCCGGAATCCGTCATGACAACGAGTTTCATCTTTCTCATGCCCCTGACATTCGCCAGCAACATCTTCGTGGAGCTCTCGACCATGCCGGGCTGGCTCCAGGCGGTGGTGGGCCGGAACCCGGTGACCTACCTGGCGAACGCGTCACGCGGCCTCATGCATGGAAGGGCAGCGGGGACCGACGTAATGTGGGTGCTAGTGGCGTCCGCGGTCATCGTGCTCATCGCCTCGCCCATCGCGATGCGAATGTACCGCAAGGAACGCTGAGGACGGGTGAACGGCGGACGGGCGGACGGGCGGACGGGCGGTACGAGGGAAACGGC
>JACCRS010000060.1 GCA_013813435.1 Gemmatimonadales bacterium | reverse complement strand
TCTCTCGTGGCAATGCCGGACATTGTCGGGATGAGTCTCTCCCAGGCCACGAAGATCATGTCGGCCGCCGGAGTGCGGGTGGGCTCGATCGACACTGTGGCCGGAGGTCAGGAACCCGGCATCGTCCTGGCAAGCCGCCCCTCGGCCGGAGTGGGGCGCCCCCGGGGCGGCGCGGTTGCTCTGGTCGTGAGCCGTGGGCCCGAGCCATCGCGATGACGGTACGCATCGCACCCAGCGTGCTGAGCGCCGACCTGGGACGGCTCACCGAGCAAATCGAGCGCGCCGTAGCCGGCGGCGCCGAGTGGCTGCATGTCGATGTGATGGACGGACACTTCGTGCCGAACCTCACCTTCGGAGCTCCATTGGTTCGCGCACTCAGAAGAGTGACCAATCTGCCGCTCGACGTCCATCTCATGGTGGAACGCCCCGAGCGCTACCTCGGCGAGTTCGCCGACGCCGGTGCGAGCGTGTTTACCTTCCATCCCGAAGCCACGGTACACGTCCAGCGCCATTTGGCCACCGCGCGGCAGCTGGGCATGCTGGCGGGTCTGGCCTTGAATCCATCGACTCCAGTGAGTCTGCTGGAGGAGGTGGTGCATGATGTCGACCTGGTTTTGGTCATGTCGGTAAACCCCGGCTACGGCGGTCAGTCCTACATCCCCCAGTCTACCGACAAGATCCGGCGTAGCCGAGCGCTGCTCGACCGGCATGAGTCACCGGCGCTGCTGGAGGTAGACGGAGGCATTACCGCCGCAACCATAGCCGAGGCTTGGGGTGCCGGCGCCGATACGTTTGTTGCCGGGACGGCAATCTTTGGGTCGCCTGACCCGGCCCAGGCTATACGCGACCTCAAGCGGCACTGCGCCGTAAAGGTTTAGTCGTGATGTCGAAACAATGGGCGCTCGTAGGTGTGATCGTCGCTGGGCTCGTGGCCGGTGCAGTTGCCCTGACGAAGTTCGGGCCCGACATCGAGCAGGTTGCAGTCGGCGCCCGTACGCCGGATTTCCGGGCAATTGATCTTGCCACCGGAGACTCAGTCTCCTTCCGTGAGCACTACGAGGGTGCCGTGACCTTGGTCAACATCTGGGCTACATGGTGCATTCCCTGCCGGGTCGAAATGCCTGGAATGGATAGCGTCTACCAGTCTCTCGCGCCTCGAGGATTCAAGATTGCTGCGGTAAGCATCGACGAAGGGAGCCCCGAGGATGTGCGTGCCTTCGGCCAGGAGCTCGGTATCAGCTTCGATCTTCTTCAGGATCGCAGCACTACGGTGCAGCAGATTTACCAGACCACCGGGGTGCCCGAAAGCTTCCTGATCAATAGAGATGGCATCATCGTGAAACGCGTAATCGGCGAGCACGCCTGGAACTCCCCGGTTAATCGCGCCCTGGTCGAGCGCCTGCTCGACGAGACCGGTCGCTAGGTGCCGCCCGCCTTCTCGCTATTCAGCCGTGGCTGAGTGGATCCTGGGAATCGAAACCTCCTGCGACGAGACCTCCGCCGCTATCGTTCGGGTGGAGGAAAGCCGCAGCACCCTGGCGTCGTTGACGATCCTGTCCCAGGATGTTCACCGAATCTTCGGCGGGGTTGTCCCTGAGCTCGCCAGCCGAGCCCACTTGCAGGCGATCGGACCGGTAGTGGAGCGGGCGCTGGCCGACGCCGGCATCGGCTTGTCACAGGTGGATGGCGTGGCGGTCACGGCGGGTCCCGGATTGGTGGGAGCGTTGCTGGTCGGGGTGATGTACGGCAAGACCCTCGCTTTCAGCTCCGACCGTCCGCTCATCGGAGTCAATCACCTCGAGGGTCACCTCTTCGCAGCCACCCTGGAAGATTCAGATTTGGCGCCGCCTTTCGTCGCGCTCCTGGTGAGCGGTGGCCATACCATGCTCCTGGATGTTCCCGCCTGGGGGGAATACCGCCTGCTGGGGCAAACTCTGGATGACGCAGCAGGCGAGGCGTTCGACAAGGTGGCCAACCTTCTGGGTCTGGGCTATCCAGGAGGAGCCGCCCTTGAACGACTGGCGCGCCAGGGCCGTCCGGGGCATGTGCGCCTGCCCCGCCCCATGCTCCAGGAGTTAGCGCGCGAAGGTCCCAGTCAGTACGCTTTCTCCTTCAGCGGCCTCAAGACTGCGGTATTGCGTGCTAGGAGCAACCAGGACGATCCGGCTGACCTTGCGCGGGCATTTCAGGATGCGGCCATCGAGGTGCTGGTTGCCAAGACCGCTCATGCGGTAAGGACGACCGGCTACACTCAGGCGATGCTGGGTGGGGGAGTGGCCTGCAACCGCGCGCTGATTACTCAGCTCGAGCAGCGCCTGGCGGGACAAGCCCGGCTGAGCGTAGCTTCCCCGCGGCTCAATACCGACAATGCCGCGATGATCGCCGCGGCGGGAGCATGGCGGCTCAGCCGTGGCGAGCGAAGCGGGTGGGATCTCGAGCCACGCGACGACCTGCCGATCCCGGGCCTGGTGCCCGCGGTTCATTCTTCCGGGATGAATACATGAACGTCTATCCGCTTCAGTGGGATCTCGGTCCCATCGAGATCACAGGCTACGGCCTCATGCTGATGGTGGGCTTCCTGATGGGTGGGTGGTTGATAGCCCTACAGCTTCGGCAAGCCAACCTCAAGGAAGATTACGCGGCGGACATGGTAGCTGCCGCCGTAATCGGCGGCATTATCGGGGCCAAGCTGTGGTACGTTGCACTAACGGGAGACCCGGGAGCGCTGCTTTCCCGCGGAGGGCTGGTCTGGTACGGCGGATTTATCGGCGGAGCGTTGGCCGTAATCCTGAACAGCTGGCGACTACGGGTGCCGCTTCGCTGGACCATGCAGTTGGGAGCACCGGCGCTTGCGGCTGCATATGCACTGGGGAGGGTGGGCTGCTTCCTGGTGAACGATGACTATGGCCGGCCTACAAATCTCCCGTGGGCGGTCAAGTTCCCTGACGGACTGCCACCCTCGACTGCCGAAAATCTCAAGAATCTCTTCGGTATACCCATACCTGCGGGTGTCGACCCCGCCAGGGTCCTGGCTGTTCATCCCACGCAGTTGTACGAAGTCATCGCGATGCTGGTCGCCTTCGCAGTGCTCTGGTCGCTCCGCAAGAGCAGCCGTCCGGTCGGTTGGCTGTTCGGTCTTTACCTGGTGTTCGCGGGGGTCGAGCGCTTCCTGGTGGAATTTCTCCGGGCCAAGGACGATCGCTTCCTGGGCCCGTTTACCCTGGCGCAGCTCACCAGCGTCGTGATTGTGGTTATCGGCATCGTGATACTGGGGATGCTACGAAAAGGACCACCCCCCCTTGCCGGGAGTTATTTGGAGACGGGAAAGAAGCTATCACCGGCCAAAGTTTCGACAGTTAGGTAACTGCGCTTGAATAAACAACTTAAGCTTATTTAGCCGGAGTATGTACAATTTTTGCACCTTGAACCTGCTTTAGGCCACGTACCTTGATCATTGTAAAACAACGACTTATGCGCTTTTACCCGGTGGCATCCGGCTTGCCTAAGAGAAGCACCAGCAAGCGGTGATATTTCACGCGAAAAGTGGTAGGTCGAAGAAGGGTGGAGCGGGCACTTCGGTCCGTCTCCGTAAACTCAGGGGGCGATCTACCACCTCTCATGCGAACGGCCCGTCAAGTGACGGGCCGTTTTGCTTGCAGGCAGTTTGCTTCCGGTAGCAGACGCCGGATTTCATTCGATTAGACTCCGCTCAGCCAGGACAATCCCGTCTTCGTCAGCATAGAGGTGCTGCCCCGGGGAGAAGGTCAGGCCGGCAAAGGTCACGCTTCCTCCCTGTTGGCCATTACCAGCTTTGCCGCTCCGCCGGGGCGAAGTGGCGAGCGCCAGTACTCCCATTGGAACCTCCCGGATCTCGACCGAATCGCGCACGCAACCATTCACGAGCAGGCCAGCCCAGCCGTTGGTGTGAGCCAGCTTGGCGAGCCGCCCACCCACCAGTGCCGTGCGGATCGAGCCTCCTCCATCGAGCACCAGTACTCGGCCGCGCCCCGCCGTGTCCAGCACCTCCGCAACCAGCCCGTTGTCCTCGAAGACTTGCAAAGTATCGATCGGGCCGGCAAATCTGCTGGCGCCGCCATAGTCCTTGAAAGCGGGCTGGGCAACCCGGACTGCTGCGGGGAATGCATCACACAAATCGGAGGTCGTGAACTTCACCTCACCGCCCCCACGGCATCGGCCGGGCGTTGGGGCTCAATGAGGAAAGTCCAAATCAGAGCTGCGAGCAAGAGCGCTAGCAACACCCCCTGGACCACGATCGATTCGAAGGTCGGGTAGATGCCCAGTGCCGGCACCCTAGGCGCCCAGGAGAGCACCGTGGTTGAGATGACTCCGCCGGCCTGAAGCTCAGCGACACCTTTCCCCGCAAAGACGAACGCCATGTAGTACAGGAACGCGCTGGTAACGCCAAAGAACGGCCTGAGTGGAAGCCGCACCCCGAATTTACTGATCCCAGCGTACACTCCACCCAATAGAGCCACGCCTAGTGCCATCCCCATGAGGATCGGCATGCTGCTCGTATCTCCGCTCAGAAAGAGCGCCTTGTAAAAGAGGACGGTCTCAAAGCCTTCCCGATAAACCGCCAGAAATGCGGCTGACGCCAGCGCCAGAGAGGAGCCGCTGGTTAGCGCATCGTTCACTTTGCCCTTGACGAAGTGATTCCACTTGACCACTTCCATCTTCGATAGCAGCCAGTAGCTCACGTAGAAGAGCACCAGAGTGGCGGCTACCATAGTTATTCCCTCCAGCAGCTCCTGTTTGGCAGGGGTCAGATGAAATACAGTCTCGATTGCGAAGGCTGTGACCAGGCTGGCAGCGAGAGCGGCACCGACGCCGAGGTTGATTTCTCGCTTTCGGTGCGACGCTCCCATCTTGACCAGAAATGTCATGAGAGCGCCAACAATCAGGATCGCTTCAAGACCCTCCCGGAGCATGATGACCAGCGACTGCAAGAACAGGTTGGCGGGTGAAAGGTTGTTGCCCAGCGTGCGCTCGGCCTTTTCCAGCCCGCTGGTAAGCCGGTGGTGAATGGTATCGAGCTCTGCCACGCTGCCACCCGATGCAATCGCTGAGCGAAGCGCCGCAAAGCCGCTTTCCAAGTCGGCCGCGAGCGCGGGGTCCTTGACGCGCACACCGCGCTCGACCTGCTCAAATGTCATATAGGCATCAAATGCGCTGGTACTTGCCGCGGAGTCCCCTTTACGGGCCAGAACATAGGTAGACTCGAGCTCAGCGCGCACCTGGTCGAAGACCTGAGTGGTAGCGCTCGCCGTGGCATCCGGCTGACTGCTCCGAATTGCGGCAACCTGAGCCAGCGTACCAGGGGACGAGCCGTTGGCATTCAGAGCGGCCAGCAGCTCAGCGTCGGACATCCGCCCGGTGGTGGCGAACGAAAGCAGCGCCGGAGGCACAGCTCCCGCTGGGGGAGGCAGGCGCAGAAGTGTGGCATGGAGCGCGGCGGCCCAGCGGTCTTGCGCAGACAGACCTGGCTCAAACGAGGGCATTGCCGTGCCCACCACTCCGATGGTAATCCGGCGATAGTAGTCCAGAGGTGACTGATCTCTCAGAGCATTCCCGTCCGTGAGATCGGTGGGCCTGGGTTCCAGGCCCGGCGCCGCCGGACCGTCCCCCCGGCCGAGGACACCGTGGCAGCTGGCGCAGTTGGCCTGGTAAACCTCGGCTCCTAGAGCCAGTGACGGGCTGAGGCTGGGGATCTCGTCCAGGGTAATACCGAGCTCGGCGGCGAGGGTGCTGGTAAGCCTTCGAACGTGGGTGTCAAGCGAATCCGGGTGGACAGTGCGATCCACCATTGATATGGCGGAGTCGATACTGGCCCCAATGGCAGCGCCGAGGGCGGCAGGCAGGGCCTGGGCTGATCGGCGCGACTCCCCCAGAAACAGACGGGCTTCATCTATTTCAGCCCTAGAGACCACCCGCCCCTCAACGATGCCGACCCGATACTCCTGGGCCGCGAGCAGGGCTGTTGCCGCCAACCGGCGAGCCACCGGAGCCGGATCGATCGGAGACGCGGTTTGTTGGGGATTAGTGAGGAGGGTGAGCCCGACGAAGAGCGCTGCTCCGCTGCTGAGAACCATTTTCATCCAGTTTGAGGATCGATCCGTCAAACTAGAGAGGATAGGTAGGAATTGAAAGTGGTTTAGGGAGCTTCAACCACCGCGATAGCCCCCGCAGAGATCGCGGAGTGGGTGAGTGAGATCTGGATTCGGAGCCCGCCGTGCTCATCCGACAGCCGGGCTGCCAGACCGTAAAGCCGGATGGCCGGTTTCCCGTCGGGGTCGCGGGAGACTTCGATCTCACGCCAGCCAACGCTTCTGGCTCCCTTGAGTGATTGCATCGCCTTGTATACTGCTTCCTTGGCCGCAATCCTGGCCGCGGCGTGTCCGGTGGCATCGGCGCGGCTGGCCAGGTACTCCCGCTCTTTCTCCGAGAAGAACCGAGTCATTGCCTTCTCGCCTTTGGCGGCGAGTAGCGATCTCACCCGCTCCAGATCGACAAGGTCTATTCCCACACCGATCACGGTCACAGGTTGGACCACCAGATCTCTGCCAAGGGGCGGAGCGGTGGTGGCACCGGCAGATAACCGCCCAGCACCAGGCCCAGGTATGTGGCCGCCACAAGCGCAGCAGCACTGACCAGCCACAGAATCGTTGTGGGCCGGCGCCACGCTCTGGCCCGGTCTATCTCAGCTTTCCAGCGGGCCTGTTCATCCCGTGCATTCGTTTCGAGAGCCAGCCAAGCGGCCTCGAGCCGCCGCGCCATTGAGGCGAGAGCATGCTCCCAGTTCTCCTGGCCCGCATGGCCGCGGCTCCCGGACGCCGCTGCCCCCGGCACAGTCTGCTCGAGAGCATCCAGCGCGCTGACGAAACTCGCCCCACCGCTGCCCAGTCGGGAGGCAATCGCACGTAGGTCCTCGCCCTTGAGCCTGAAATCCTCCAGCTGCCGGGCGGGAAGACGAATCTCCGCAGCCACGTCGCCCAGCCGCAGGTTGACGACCTGAGCCAGCCGCTCGGCGGATGCTCCTACGGCTCGTTCCCACAGTCCCAGGCAGGCCACCCGTGAAAGCGAGGAGATGGCCCCCTGGCGGTCGCCCGAGACCGCGAAAGAGCGTGCTGCTCCAGCGAGCTCGAAAATGCCGGTAACCAGCTCCAGACGAATATCGTCCAGGACGAGATCGAGCACCCCGCGGTCGCCCTGGAATAACGGTGGATCTACCAGGCGACCAAGTGACGGCCCCAGCTCGGGAATGACCCAGGAATCAGCTGACGCGGGGGGCAAAAATGGCCTCCAGGACCCGCTCCGTGTCGCTTAGATCGTCGAACGCTGCATGGGGGGCGCAGGACATGAGATCGGCCACCGAGTAGGCACCGGTCGCCACAGCAATCGCACGCGCGTCGATGCAAGCTCCGCATGCAATGTCGGCTGGCGTGTCGCCAATGATGACCACGTCAGCCCCTGACGGCACCCGGCCGAAGTAGGGCTCAGCCCGCCGCGCGGCAATGGGCGGCAGCTCTGCGCGATGAGCGGAATCGGACCCGTACGCGCCTACCCGGAAGCGCCTGGGGTCCAGTCCCGCTGACCGCAGCTTCAGAGCCGCTCCCTGGGCCACATTGCCCGTAAGCAGGCCCAGCAACACGCCATCCTCCCTCTCGAGCCGCTCGAGCAGTGGGATCACGCCTGGCATCACGGTTGTATTGCAGGTCGGCTGCTCGAGCTCGTACCGGAGGAGATCGACGTAGCGCGAGCAAAGCGCTGCCACGCGGTCAGCCGGATGCGGCCCGGCGTGACCGGCAGCCTCGAGCAGCTCGGTTACAATCTGCGGATCGGTCTTCCCATCGAAGCGGACCCGGTGCAGGTCCGTGCTCGGCCCTACCTGCTCGCTGATCGCAGTCACGATGGCTCGACGGCCGGCACCCGCCGTCAGCAGTATGGTTCCGTCTATGTCGAAAAGGACGAGTTTGGGCATCAAGGTTCAGGGGCCGGCGCGTGGCCTCTTCTCGCCCACGCCCTTGAAGAACGTGTAGCAGAATACACCGTCCGACTCGGTCGTCCGGTGGAGATCCTTTACCCCGGCATCGAAGCTCTCCGGTTCCATCAGGCCGGCCGCGATCGCGGACTCACGAATGCCCTCGATCATCGCGGTGAACGTCTTCCTGGTAAAACCATCGACCAGGTCAGGCCGGCTCGAATCCACATACACCATTCGGGGAGAGACACGGACGGCGTGGAAGTCGGCCTTTACCATCAGAGGGTAGAGCTGTCGGCCGATAAATGCGTCGCCGCCGGCATCCCGCTGGATCTTGATCTGGCACTGGATCGCCGCCTCAGCGGCGGAGCTGGGGGGGTAAAAGTAGGTTGATCCGTGATCGCCCTCGATAACGGTTATGGTGCCTCCGGACCGGAGCAGCCTCTTGAGAATCGTCAACGCTTCAACTGGACGCGATAGGTGCTCCAGCACGAAACAGACGAAAACGTGGTCGAAGGATTCGGCGCGGAAGGGCAAGGCGAAGAGGTCTGCTTGCCGGAACTCCACGTTGGTCAGTCCAGCCCGATCGGCCCTTCGCCTGGCTTCGGCAATCGAGTCTGCGGATAAATCAACCGAGGTGAACCGCGCTTCGGGGCTTCGCCGGGCCAGGGTGAGCGTCTGGGCGCCGACGCCGCACCCAACCTCGAGCACCATGCTTCCGCCAGGGTAGGCGGTGTCCGAGTGCAGTAGGTCGACCAGTGTTCCGGCTTGATCCCGCAGGCGCTCGTTCTCCCTCGGGCGATAGCCGTGTACATAGGTTTCGATCACCTCTCTTCGAGCCTTCGAACAGCCAGCAGGCGCTGTCTCAGGGCGCCTGCTCTGGTACCCGGTAGCCAGGGCTCCACCAGGGTGCCGCCGCAGGCGAGTGTAGAATGGATCAGGCTGTCGGCCTCGCCCGCGAACGCCACGTGAGTGATGGCGCTGGAAGACTCGCCGCAGAAGAAGAGGAGATCTCCGGGGCGGATGGCCTCGGGGGAGACTGCTGCTCCGTGGAACACCTGCTGCGCCGAGTCCCGTGGGAGAACCACTCCCCGGGCAGCGAAAGTCGTCTGCACCAGTCCTGAGCAGTCCACCCCCCAGGGCGTTACTCCACCCCACTGATACGGACTGCCTCCGAAGTGCTCCAGCGCCCAGCGTTCCGGCGCCTTGGCTCGTGCGGCAGCAGAGATCTCGCTGATCTCCCGTACGCTCCCCGCGGTGACACGGCCACGGCGGCCGTCCGGGAGTGAAACCGCGTCTCCTTCGAGCACGATATGGGCCCGGAGCGGCAGTTGCTGATGCCATAGGCCTATGCGGACCGTGGATCCTTCACTCCACGCGGTAGCGCGTGAGCGCCACGCGTCGGCAGCCGAATCATCGACCTCGTGAAGGTAACCGGAATTGATCCATCCGTCGTAGCCATCGGTGTGGGTGCAGACGCGGCGCCAGTCGCCGCTGTGGTCGGTGACGGCGGCGGTCTCGCCCAGGACGAGTTGGGTAACCTGTTCTGCCCGAATCCGCGGCTCCGCAAGGACCGGAGCGATGGCGGCGCTAGCTATTGCGGCTGGCATGGGAGATCAGTTCAGGCGCCCTTTTCGGGCGCTGAGCGCGCAGCGCAGTCACGACAGAGGGTAACTCCTCGGAAGGTACAGATCAGGCAGATGAAGGTACCGCAGTCGGCACAGGGATATCCCTCGGATGCGCGCTCTTCCTGGCCGCAGGCGCGGCACCCCATACCGTCATGCTCGTGAATCTTGGGCATGCTGCTACTCAGGCAAGAATGTTGTAGCGCTTGATCTTATTGATCAGCGTCGCACGCGAGATACCGAGCTCGATGGCGGCGCGGGTGCGGTTGCCGGTGTGGTGCTTCAAGGTGCGCTCGATGTGCTGGCGCTCGAGATCCTCCAGGCTCAACGGCGTATGTCGGCGGTCTCCCACTCCGGCACGAGCCCGGAACTCGCCAGGGAGGTGCTCAACACTGACCGCCGGCTGCCCCCGCCCCAGAATGAGTGCCCGCTCGAGCACGTTCCGCATTTCTCGGACGTTGCCCGGCCAGGGATATGAGAGAAGACGATCGAGGACCTCACTCGACAGAGCCGGGGGACCGTCCGGGAGCTCGGCCCGGAGATCACCCATGAGACGAGTGACCAGGGCCAGCCGGTCTTCCCGGGACCGGTCGCGCAATGCCGGCATGGTGAGCGGCATGACACTCAGGCGGTAGTAGAGATCTTCCCGAAACCGCCCGGCCTCGACTTCGGCTTGCAGATTCTTGTTGGTAGCGGCCACGAGACGCACATCAACTGTGATCTCGCGAGTGCCCCCCAGCCGGCGAAATGTCTTCGTCTCAAGGACTTTAAGGAGTTTGGGCTGAAGCTCTGGTGCCAGGTCGCCGATTTCGTCCAGGAAGATGGTGCCGTGGTCGGCGATCTCGAACAACCCTTGCTTCCGGTCCTTGGCATCGGTGAAGGCGCCCTTCTCGTGCCCGAACAGCTCGGAGTCCAGAAATGTGGCATTCAGTCCACCGCAGTTCACTTCGACGAAAGGCGCCTTGGTGCGGGGGCTCAGATCGTGAATCATCCGGGCCACCCAGCCTTTACCCGTGCCACTCTCTCCATTAAGAAGCACGGTGGTGCGCTCGCTCTGGGCCAGTAACCCCACCTGGTGAGCGAACTCCTGCATGCCTGACGAGCCGCCCAGCGAGTCGAGCCCATGCCCGGGCGCGCTGTGGACCAGCAGTGCTTCATTTATCCGACGCAGTCTGGCCTTGTCCGCCACCCTCGCTGTTGCTGCAGCAAGGTGCTCCATGTCTACCGGCTTGGTAAGGAAATTCTCGGCCCCGAGCTGCATGGCCCGTACGGCGGTCGGCACGTCGGCCTGCCCGGTCAGGAGCACCACCGACGCGTCGCGCTGGCGCAGGTGTTCCAAAACTTCCATGCCGTCCATCCCCGGCAGGCCGAGGTCGAGTATGACCACCTCGGGCCGGAGACGGTCGAATGTCGCCAGCCCCGCCTCACCGCTCAGCTCCCGGGTAACCTCGTAGCCAAACCGCTCGAAGTAGTTCCCGATGGCGCGTAAAACGTCGACATCGTCATCGATAAGCAGGACGGAGCCGGCCATGGAGCTACCTTCGATCGGGTGACACTAAGCCCTCCAGAAATTAGTCACTGATCACAATTTCACCATGCCTTATCGCCTGCCGGGCACCATGATTCGGATGGCGCCCGGTATTACGCTCACGGTAAAGGGTGTGTGTCCACCTGGCTCCCCATCGAGCTGTACCGGCTGGACCGGGTCGGTCTCCACCCGCACCTCCCGTCCTCGCGCATACCCCACGTAGGCTCTCTCTCCCAGGAACCCAGGAGCGATGCGAAGCAGATCCCAGACGGCGCGAACGCTCTGAGAGAAGTTATTGGCCCGCATCACCACCACATCAAGCAGTCCATCCTCAGGGGTGATGCCGGGTCCAAGTCTCACGAAGGGGGGGATGACCTCGCCGCAGTTGGCCACCAACACCATCGCCGCATTCGCTTCGTACTCCACCCCGTCGATGGTAATGGCGTAGACGGTGCTTCTGATATCAGAGATGAGCCGTAGAGTCGTGGCCACGTAGGCGGCCATCCCCCAGCGTCGCTTGTGCTCGGAAAGAGTTCCGGCCATGACGCGTGCATCGTACCCTGCTCCGCATGCCACGGCGAAGTACTGCGCTCCTTCCGGCCGTTCCATCCGCCCCAGGTCGAACGGCTTGGGACGGGCACTGACCAACGCCTTTGCCGCCCGCGCTGGTGAGGCGGGAATGCGCAGGTTTCCCGCTAGCAGGTTTCCGGTTCCTCCAGGTATTACCCCCAGGGCGACGTCGGTGCCCACCAGGCCGGCCGCGGCCTGCATGGTGGTGCCATCTCCGCCGAACACCGCCACCACGTCCACCCCCTCCGCCACGCCGTACTCGGCGAGACTGCGCGCATCTCCGGGCCCTCCGGTCGCCAGTACCTCAGCTACCCAACCGGCTGCCCTGAGGGTGCTCATTACCGCGTTGACTGCCAGTGGAGCGGTCCTGGCCGCAGCCGGGTTAATAATGACCAGCGCACGCGTCACGCCTTAGAACTCCCGTTCCCAACGGATATCGGCACCGATCTGGTAGGGGTTGGTGGTCGTGATGCCGAAGTCCTGATGGCACGACTGAAGGCTCGGCTCAACGCTGGTCTGGAGCCTCCACTCCTTGCTGAACCTGAACTCCAGGCTTGCCCCAAGGTTGCTATAGGTGAACTGGCTCAGATTTTCGGGACAGAATCCGGCATTGAACCGGAGGAAGGTCTTACTGCCCAGCTGCCAGCCTGCGGCAACCTGGGTGAGAGTGCTGCCGCTCCCCTGCGATACACCCGGGCGGATTTCGATGAGATCGAGCGGGATCCCGATGTCCTGGATCAGGGCCCGCTCGAGCTCGCTGGATAGAGCGCTGGAGAAGTAAGACAAGCCGGTCTCGAGCGCGTTGCTAAACCCAAGCCGCGTGGCTTCGTTGGCGGGATAGCCGGTCACCAGGTAGGAGACCAGGTCAGTCTCCGAGATCGGGGGATTGAACGTGCTCTCCAGGGTGACTTTCGGCGCGTACAGTGTGCCGGTAATGACCGCGATAACCGGGAGCTCCTCGCCCCGAACCGCGCGCACCACATGACTGGCCCGAATGTCGAGCGCGGCGTTGAGGTCGCCAAAGTAGCGCACCGTTCCCCGCTCGACCGTGAAGTCCCGCGTGACAGGCCCGATCTTCAAGGTGTAGCTGCCTCGAACCGCCTCCAGCGTCCCCGACGGGGTATAGGCTTGACGGGTCTTGCTGAGCTGTGCCTGCCCCGTCAGTTGAATGTTGGCCTCGGCCGACCGGAGCCACACGTCGGTACCCATCTCAACGCCGAGGTTGGTGATCGTCAGCGAATCGAGAAAACGATTCTGGAACTTGGCTCCGAGGTCTTCCCTTCGGAGTAGGGTGGTATCTACCAGGTCAGCGATGGTGGGATCCTCGAGGTCGATGATCCGCTTGGTGACCAGGTCGGCAAAGTAGAGCACGCCGCTGTTAGCAGTGAGACTGCCACTCAGAGTTGATCTGAAGAAAGGCCCCCGAAGCTGCAGGCCACCGGTGGCATCGAGAGTGAGGAAGTCTCGCACGTCGATCGCCCGGAAATCATTGGCCCTGAAGCCGAGGTTGAGCACCGGGCGTGCTAGATCCTCCAGCCGAATAGAGCCGGTGACACCCAGGGTGCCGCCACCGCTGGCCAGAGCAACGTTGTCGAGCACCAGCGAGTCTCCTTGGAACATGGCCCGGCCCTGCACCTGGCTGAACCGCACTCCCAGGCCGGGAACCGTCATGCCGCCGTCCCGGATTTCTACTGCTCCCGTTAGGCGGGGGGCTTCCCAGGTACCAGTGACATTTACGTCGGTGGCCAGGACGCCGCTCACCTGTCTAACCCCCGGTGTCAACGCCTCCAGAATGGCGAGATCCACGCTGTCACCCTGGGCATGCACCGACAGGGGACCGTCCACCTGACGCTCGACCACGCCCCGCAGCCCGAGGTCCAGTGGGAGCGTGGCCCCTACGTCCAGAACGTTCTCCCCAGTGCGCCACAGAAGGAGGTCAGTCTCGAGGCGGCGGTTGGCGTAGTCCACCACGCCCTGAAGAAACGGCGCCTGAAAATCGCCGAATCTTCCTCTGTCCAGAGTGGCCGTGCCACGGAGCGTCGGCATCTGCGCCGTTCCTCCCACCCTCATATCCAGACCCAGCTCTCCCGCTACACCGAGTGTATCCCGCCGCAGCAGCCCGTAGGCGTCGTGGAGATCGAGCCCGGTCACCCGCACCAACAGGGAGCCGGGAGACGATCCCGGCACCCGACCGGCCACCTGAATGATGCCGGAACCGTCCTGAGCCCGGATTGTGAGTGGGCTGACATCGGGGGCGGAATCGCTCAGGGTGACGGCAAATGATTCGTCGAGGCGATAGCGACGAGCGGGGAGCGCGAATGTCAGACTGTCGAACATGGCAACCTTCGTTTCACCACGTTGCCACCAGCGCCCCGCCGCATCTGCACGGATGTCGGGACCGATGCCCGTCCCTGCGTTCCACTCGAGTGAATCCGCCCAACCGCGCGCCTGGGCTGCCAAACGGCTGAAGATCCAGTTCTGCGCGGTAAGCGAGTCCGAACCCACGGACGCAGTAAGCTGAGGCCGGGTGCCGCCGATCCAGCTGAACGCACCGGTGACGCGGGGCGAGCGGATGCTCTGCCATTCGAGATCTTCGATGAGGAGGTCGCCGGCGGCCTCGAGCGTGTCGAGATTGCCGGAGAGCTGAACCGTAGCTTGAGCGGTTCCCCCCAGTGGACGGCTGTCGGGGCCCAGATCGCGGGTCTGTCCAGTTGTTGCAAGCAGCAGGGAGTCGAAGGCGATCAGGCTGTCGGCCGCTAACGCGAAAGACATCCGCCCGGCATGACTCCCACTCCAGCCCAGGGTACCGGACCCGCCAACGCGGGCCCCCTTCCAGACGGCGTACGCCGTGTCGAGACGGATCAGGCTGTCATGCAGCCCGGCAACGGCGAAGACGCTGTCCAGGGTCCACTCCCTGATCCTGCTGCTGGACAGCGCCAGCTTGATCTCGCCCTCCGGTGCGCTCAGGGAATCGATGGTGCCGGTAACCAGTACCTCGCCTTCCAGGCGCGTCGGCAAGTCGCGGCCGGTAAGCGCGGCAAGGTCCAAACGGGAGAACCGCAGGAGCAGATTCTCGGCGCCCCAGCGTGGCGGTCTCAAGGTGGCGATGCCGTGGGCTTCCACGGATCCAAGCTGACCGGTCAGCGTGGCATCTAACGCCAACCGCTCCAGTGTGCCCCGGCTCTGGAACGGCCCCCGCAGCTCGCCCCGCGTTTCTAGCGACGGGAAGGCCCGCCGGATTCCGTCGAACGAGAGCGGGTCGAGCAGGACATCGGTGTTGAGTCCGAGAACGTCAGACCTGGTGTCCAGGTGCACCGTCCCTTCCAGCTGGCTGGGAGGGCGGTCCATGTCCTGATGCTGTGCTGTCCCATTGAAACGGATGTTGCGGAGCGGACCGTTCAGCGTGCCGACCGCGGTGATACGTCCCTCCAGAATTACGGCGGGAGCTATCCGACGAACCGTGCGCAGATCGATGTCTGACTGCCTCAGACCAAATTCGGTGAAGGTGAGCCCGCTGTCGCGTGAGGCGCCCACCCCACCGTCCCCCGCGATGGTACTGAGCGGTTTGCCCGGCACCGCCGCATCACGGAATGCCCACTCGATACCGATATCGAGCGCGTTGAGGAACCCGGAGCCGGCCAGCTTGCCGGTGACGGTGCCATCGAATGGAAGGGTATCGAGATACGGTCGCACCGCATCGAGGTCCAGCTGCGTCAACCTGAGATTCATGTCGCGCACGCCGAGTCCGCGCCGGCGATCGGTGAAGGTCACCAGCTCGCCGTCGACCCGGCCGAGCAGGCCAGCCAGGTGCAGGTCGCGTATGTCGTATGCGGTCCGGACCCCGGTCTCGGAGCGCGCGGTCAGCACTCCTTGTCCGGCCATTGCGGGAAAATGGGGGGAAACCCAACGGAGGTCCTCAAGATTCACTCTCGGCGCGATGACCTGGAAATCGAAGAGGATGGTGTCACGCGGCCAGGTCACGGCTCCTCCACCGGAGAACCGGGTATCAGGCAACGCTCCGCGGGACAAACTGAATACAGCGCTGTCGCCCCGGATCCGGACTCGGCCTGCCGCGTCCCGGAGTGTTACTCCAGGGTCGTTGACCCGCGTCGCCAGAGAGTCGAGGTCGATGGTGAACGGCTTTCGGTCGGGTGTGGCAATTCGGAGACGCGAGGCTTGGGTGGCAAGATCGGCCAGTATGATCACCCGACGTAGTCCTTCGCGGCTTTCGTCGATGATTCGTCCCGGTTTGGCTCGTTCAGCCCGAAGCGCGGAATCGACACTGCTTTCGGTAATGGCGGAACGGGGCGCATTCCACGGCAGGGCAATGCGAAGAGTTCCCTCATTCATCTTGACGTTATGGAACTCGACCAGAGGTGACGGACCGCCTTTCGACCCCTTTCCTATGCCGAGCACCTCTTCGTAATTCATCCTGCCGTTGCGGTGCTTGATCAGCTGGATGGTGGGACGCTCCAGCTGCATGGCGCTGAGCACCACCTGGCCGGCGATCAAGTTCGGCAGCCGATAGGCCACCCGCACGCGGGGCAAATCCACGAGCAGCTCGCCGCTGGTGTCACGCACCACCAGGTTTTCCAGCGTGAGGTCATAGAGAAACGAGCCCGAAATTGCGCCCACTCGAACCTGCCCCGTCACAATGCGGTCGAGTGCTCTCGACACCGTTCGGGCCAGCAGGTCCCGGCCCGGGGGGGTGAGCGTCATCGAGGTCACCACTCCGAGAATCATGGCGGCGGTGCCGATCACAAAAACAAATAGGAACCGGGCAAGGTGGCGCCGCATCAGAATGGCTGCCCGATTGCAATGTGGATGGCAAACTTTCTGCTTCGGGGCAGGACGTAGGAGCCTTGCCCATCGACCGGCAGCAGATTGCCCGACCGGTCGAACTGAAAGAGTGCTCCTGGCTGCAGCCGGTATGGGTTATAGGCAACATCGAGGCGCGCCGGCCCGAGGGGGGTAGCCACCCGAAGACCCACCCCCGGGGTCACCCGGATCACGGCGGTGCGTTCATTAGGGCCGCGCTGCCATACGCCCCCCGCATCGACGAACGCCGCCAGCCGCAGCCGCGAGCTCAGAATGGGCGAGGGCACCCGCAGCTCGACGTTTGCGATAGCAAGGGTGTTCCCTCCAGTGGCCGCGACGCGCACCGAATCGGGATCGATCGCTCGACCGCGCGCGCTGGCCGTGTCCACATGGCTCTGAGGAACTACGTACACCACCGGCCCCAGCTCGTTCCGGTCGAACCCCCGCACATCGTTGGACCCTCCAGCGTAGAATCGTTGCTCCGGCGGGATGAACGCACCCGTCCCCGAAGCCACGTCGAGCGTAGGAGAGAAGATCGCCCCCCCTCTTACCCGCCAGCTCAGTACGGTATTCCGGGAGAGGGGCCGGTACCAGGACATACCGCCCACGAAGCGGGTGAACTGCTGGAGGTACGAGGAGCCGATATAGGTTGAGCTGTGGGTGAGCTCGAGCGATGCGATCGAACCCCTGGTAGGATCGATCTGACTATTCACCCGGGGGAAGTTCCCTGATGCGGTGATGGTTGCCAGCACGCGGTTCTGTCTCAGCGGCTCGATGACGTCCGCGGTGCAGGCATTGAAGAAGGAGCAGAAACTCTGGGCCGTCGCCTCGGTGCGGCCATAGGATACGGTGTACGTGAGCGACAACGGGCTGCGCCGGCGAGGCGTGGTGCGCGTCAAGGCAATGCTGGCGCCGGTTTCCTGCCGGAGGTACACCTTGTACTCGGAGCGGCGTTCGCCGAATACGGAGAAGGTGATCGCGTTGTTGGGCGACAGGAAAGCGGGTCGCCGTACCGACGCTCCGAGGTAGAAGTTCGCCTTGGCCGATCCGACGCTATCGTCGCGCGAAGCCCCACAGATGTTGTCGGCGAGGCCCCAGTCCAACGGCGCCCCGACTCCGACCTTCGAGATCCGGCTGGTTAGATCGAGAATCCGGCCACCACCCAGGAAATCCCTTGACGTCCAGCCCAGCGAGCCGCGGAAGCAGTCGTTGGTGGCGTAGCCCAGCCCGCCCCGTACCCGGCGGCGCTTCCCCTCGTTGACCTGTACCAGCAGGGGCACCGAATCAGAATTCGGCTGGAACTTGGCAGAGTCGATGTTGACCGAGACGAATCGGAAGAGGTCCGACTCGTACAGATTTCGTTGGCTCTGGAAGAGCTCCTCCTGGGAATATCTCCTCCCCGGACGAGCCACCAACAACTTGCGTACCAGGGAGGAGTCGATCCGCTGGGCTCCGACCACCGTAATCCGCCCTATGGAGACCCGGCTCCCGGGTGCCACCTCGAGCGCCACTGAGGCGGTCCGCGCCGGCGTGTTCGCCTCGAAGCCGGTAAACACGGTGGCCGAGGGATAGCCGTGATCGTGAAGCCGGCGAGTTATGGTGTCGGCACTGGCCTGCATAGCGTAACGGTTGAACGGGTCACCCTGCTGCAACGGCAGGTCCTGCAGCGCCAGCTCGCGCCAGCGCTCCCGCAGTGAGTCCAAGCCGGTGACGCTGAACGAGGTGACGACGATCGGTTGGCCTTCGTTGATGGTGAACGTAATGTACACGTCTTCGGGCGTACGCCGGACCAGCGTATCTATCGCCGCCTCATAGTACCCGCTCCGCTTATACAGGACCCCCAACCGCACCACGTCCCGGCGGAAGTCCTGAGGATCGAAATACCGCTTGGCTCCCAGCCCGAGCCACCGCACGAGACCACTGCGGGCGAACCAGCTGGAATTTGTGGTGGAGATGGCGCTGGCAAGTACTTCATCGGGAATGGCGTTGTTTCCGCTGAACTCGAGCCGGCGCACGACCAACTGACTCTCTTGCGCCGCAATCGGCGCTAAGGAAGTAAGAGCCGTCAGCAACAGGGTAAGCCGGACGACGCGGGTCACTGGCATCCGAGAGAGGACAAGCTTCTCTTGGTCGAGGGGCAGCCACAGGGCTGCGGCAGGCGAGATGAAATGCGACACTCCTGGGAGGAGGATCTTTCGCCCACCGGGCCCGTGAGCCGATTGACGGCGTGCTGTAAGCCCGGTAGTTTGACCACCTTACATCGTTGTGTCAACGTTCAGGAGGCAGCGGGGTAGTGGGCCGGCAAGGCGGTTCCGCCCGTGCCCAATGGACCTTCGTTGTTTTTTCCTGCCACCTGTCCTCTGAATGGCAGACCAATGCGCCGAATTCTTCTTACCACGGCTCTGGTACTCTCTGCCTGTGGTGATCAGGGAAGCGATGGTACGCTCAATTATTACTTCAGTTACGATCCCCGCTCGCTGGACCCGGCGCTTTCCACCGACGTGCCAACCGGCGAGGTCGTTTCGCTGCTGTTCGATAACCTGACCCAGTTCGATGCCGACGCCCAGTTGAAGCCGGGTCTAGCCCGCTCATGGGAGACGGATGCGGCCGGCCGAACTTACACCTTCCATCTGCGGCAGGACGCCACCTTCCACGATGGCCGGCCGATCAAAGCGCAGGATGTGCGCGCCTCTATGCTTCGTGCTCTGGCGCCGGGCAGCACCGGAGGGCGGAACTGGCCACTGTACCCCATCCAGGGGGCACGCTCCTATTCGGCCGGCGAGGGCAAGGAAGTTCCAGGGATCGTGGTGCGCGGTGACTCCACACTGATCCTGACTCTCGAGGAGCCACTTAACGTCTTCCCCAAACTGCTGGCGATGCCGGTGGCGGCCATCGTCCCCACCCCAACTCCCTCCGACTTCGATCAGCGTCCAATAGGAAGCGGCCCCTGGAAGTTCGTCTCCTGGTCCCATGATGACGCGATCGTGCTGACCAAGAACGAGGGATATTGGGGTGGTGCGCCTAAGGCCGACAGTCTCAGAATCCGAATCATCCCCGAGCCGCTGACCCAGGCTGCCGAGTACGAGGCTGGCCAACTGAGCGTAGTCGAGGTGCCCCTGGGTGAGACCCGGCGGTGGGAGCAGGGCCATGCCAACGAGCTGCAAAGGCGTCCGGGGCTGAAGGATCTCTATGTGGCCATCAATACCACCCGCGGTCCTCTCAAGGACGTGAGAGTTCGCCGCGCGTTGAACCATGCGGTTGACGTACCAACCCTCCTTGCCACAGTAATGTCCGACCGGGGAGTGCTGGCCGCCGGCGCCGTTCCGCCAGGCATCCTGGGTTATGACTCCACCCGGGCTCCTTATGGCTATGATCCCGCGAAGGCGAGGCAGCTGCTGTCGGAGGCCGGACACCCGAATGGCTTCTCGATACGGCTCTGGCGGACTCAACGTGCAGAGCTGGCTCGATTGGCGCAGTCCATCCAGCAGAACCTGGCCGAGGTGGGGATTCGGGCGGAGATCGTAGAGCGCGATGCCTCGAGTGCTCGCGCCGCAGTGAGGAACGGTGAAGCCGACCTCTTCCTGACCGACTGGTGGGCCGACTATCCCGATCCCGAGAATTTCAACTACCCACTCTTTCATTCGCGGAACAAGGGGCCAGGCGGAAATTACGCCTTTCTCTCTAATGCATCGCTGGACTCTATGATCCTGCGCGCGCGCGCCACCACTGATGAGGCAGAGAAGGGCCGGCTGTCGCGAGAGATCGATGCCCGCGTGTTTGATCTGGCGCCATGGATCTTCCTCTGGTTTCCGGTGGACGTGTGGGCCAGCCAGCGTGATGTCCAGGGTTGGCGTTTTCCCCTGGTGTTTACCGGCCAACGCTGGATGGAGGCGGAGCGAACCCGGTGAGTCGGTTCATACTAACCCGCCTGGCGCTACTCGTTCCCACTCTCCTCGGCGTCCTGATGGTCACTTTTCTCCTTCTTTACGTGGCTCCCGGCGACCCGGTCCAGGCCATGGTCGGAGAGCGCGCGGACGCCGAGACACTGGCACGACTAAGGGCCGAACTGCGGCTCGATGACCCACTCTACCGGCAGTTCGGCCATTACGTAGGCGGCGTAATACGGGGCGATCTGGGTACCAGCTACATCACCCGCCGGCCAATCGTGAACGACCTGCTCGAGCGCTTCCCCGCCACGCTTCGGCTAGCCGGTGCCGCGATGCTATTTGCGGCCGTCATCGGCATCAGCGTTGGTATCTATGGCGCCTGGCGTCCCGGAACCTGGACCGATAGAGTCGCCACGTTTGTGGCCTACCTCGGCATTTCGTTCCCGGTATACTGGGTGGGGCTGATCCTGATTCTGGTGTTCGCGGTACACTTGCGGTGGCTCCCCCCCTCCGGATCGGCAAACCCCGTCTATCTGATCCTGCCCGCGATAACCCTGGGTATGCGCTCCATTGCCTTCCTTTCAAGGATGACCCGGGCAGCCATGCAGGAGGTGCTGCAAAGTGACTTTATTCGCACCGCCCGCGCCAAAGGCCTGAGCCAGAGCCGAGTGGTCCTGTCCCACGGGTTCCGAAACGCCTTGCTGCCTGTGGTTACGGTCCTGGGGCTCGATTTCGGCAGCTATCTCACGGGCTCCATTCTGACGGAGACGATTTTCTCCTGGCCAGGGGTCGGGCGTTACGTCCTCACCGCGATCGACAAACGCGATCTCCCCGCCATCCAGGGCAGCATACTCTTCCTCAGCCTGGTATTCGTGTTGGTAAACCTGCTGACCGATCTGCTCTACGCGCGGGTTGACCCGAGGGTGGCGTATGACTGACGAAAAGGGCGGGAAGGACGGGAAGGTGAAGATGACCGGTTCTCTGTTCAGGACCAGCCTCCTGCGCACGCTGTTCTGTCTTTCCATCCTTCCCGCCCTTCCCGTCCTACCCGCCCTTCCCGCTCAGTCCCTCGCCAAGCGCCTCGATGCTCGCCTTGATCGGCCACCTTTCAATCGGCAGTTCTGGGGAGTGGCGCTGACCGACGAGACCGGGCGTCTGCTGTACGGCCGCAATGCTGACCGCCTCTTCATCCCCGCAAGCAACACCAAGCTGGTAGTGGGTGCGGTTGCTTCCGCGCTCTTTCCGCCTGATTGGCGGGTGAAGACCAGCATCTACGGCGGACCGGTGGTCGGCGGTGTCCTCATGGGAGACCTCGTTCTATACGGGCGGGGAGACCCCACGATGGATCGCCGCTGTTACGCCGCCGATTCGACGCTCGCCGGCGTGTGCGATACCGACCCGTTTTACCGGCTGCGCCAACTGGCGGATACCCTCCGGGCCAGGGGCGTGCAGCTGATCCAGGGCGACGTAGTGGGCGACGGCAGCTATTTCGAGCCCACTCTGGTGCACCCCAACTGGGAGCAGTTCGACCTGAACTGGTGGTATGCGGCCCCGGTGTCCGGCCTCGGCTTCAACGACAACAGCGTGGATTTCACTTGGCAGGCAGGGCCGGCGGCCGGCTCCCCAGCGGTTATCACCATGAGTCCCGATCTCGGGGATATCGGGTTCGAGAACCGAACCGTTACGGTGCCACCCGGGGGTGAGTCGGACGTGGGCGACCGCTTCTTTCGGCATCCGGGCACCCTGCAAATATGGGCGGAGGGAACGGTGGCTCTGGATCATCCCCGCCGCACCGAATCATTCGCCTTGCCGGATCCCAACCTTTACGCGGCCCGCGCCCTGCGTCAGGCTCTTGCCGATGCCGGCATTGCCGTTGCCGGCGCGACGCGATCTACCACTGACTCCACGTTGTATGCTTCACTCAGGCTATCCCTGCCGCTGGCGGAGGTCTCCTCCCGACCGCTCCGGGACTGGATCTTCCCGATACTCAACACCAGTCAGAATTGGTTCTCGGAGATGTTGCTGAAGCAGCTCGGCAAGCAGTTCGGCAGGGGCGGCTCGTGGCCCGACGGGCTGGAAGCCGAGCGCCGCTTTCTGATCGATTCCGTGCGGATCGACTCGACCCAGATCTCGCTCAGCGATGGCTCCGGCCTCTCCAGCTCTAATCTGGTGACGCCGCTCGCGTTCACTCAGATCCTCCGATACATCCGGCGGCATCCGCGGTTCGCTACGTTTGCGGCCGGGCTTCCTCAGGCAGGCGGCACCGGCTCACTCAAGAATCGTTTCGCCGGCACACCGTTGGCAGGACGAGTCAGGGCCAAGACCGGCAGCATCTCACGGGTCAACAGCCTGTCAGGCTTCATCGAAATGGATCGGGCCAGATTCCTTACCTTTTCGGTGCAGGCCAATCACCATGCCCAACCCAGTCGGCCGATTCTGGCAGCGATCGATAGCATCGTGGTGGAAATGGCGAAACGGTAAGCGGCACGCTGCTCGGTCAATCGTCTTTCTGTCCAAAAATCGCCAGGTTCGAGGAGTGTCCCGGGTTTACCTTGGCCTTCGGGTTGATCCAATGCACAGCATTGTTCACCGCAATGCACGCCTCGCCCGCGCCGGTGGCGATAAGCTTGAGCTTGCCAGGGTAACTGGTTATATCGCCGGCGGCATAGATCCCCGGGACGTTGGTTCCCATTACCTGGTCCACCTTTATATCGGCCTTCTCGGTGTCGAGACCCCACTCCTTGATGGCGCCGAGGTCGGAGTGGAAGCCGAGGAGCGGAATGACCGCGTCCATCTCGAGGGTCTCCTCTTCCTTGGTCTTGCTGTTGAAAATGGTAACCCGCTCCACCCGGCCGTTACCCTGTAGCGCCTTGACCTCCCAGAATGTGCGCAGGTCGCACTTTCCGCAGCGCTGAAACTCTTGTACCTGACCGATAGTGGCCTGATGGGCTCTAAATCCGTCTCGACGGTGGATCAACATGATGGACTTGGCTATGCCCTGAAGGTTCACGGCCCAGTCGAAGGCTGAATCGCCACCGCCAACCAGCAACACACGCTGCCCGGTGAACTGCTTGGGGTCGAGTACCTTGAAGTACAGACCTTTTTCCTCGAAACGCTCTTCGCCCTCGATTCCGAGCTTTCGCGCCGCGAACGCACCGATTCCGGCGGCTATAACGATGGTTTTGGTCGGGTACTCGGCTTCAGAGGTTTCCAGGACGAAGTGGCCGGCACCGTTCTGCTCCGCGCGCTTGAGCCCTGTCACGACCTGTCCCAGGTGGGTAGTGGCCCCGAACTGGAGTGCCTGGGTGGCCATGTCACGCACCAGGTCCTTTGCGAGCACCTTGGGGAATCCGGCAACGTCGAAGATGTACTTCTCGGGATAGAGCGCCATCAGCTGGCCGCCAAGCGCGGGCAGCGCATCGATGATGCGGGCCGACGCGCCTCGCATGCCAGCGTAAAACGCCGCGAACAGCCCGGTCGGGCCGCCGCCAATGATAGAGATATCTCTGAGTTCCTGCGGATCGGGCACCGCGGCTCCTTGTTGGCTACGAGCTGTGGGCAAAAGCTAATAGCTGTTAGCTCATAGCTCATAGCTCCCAGCTCCCAGCTCAAGGCTCACAGCTAGCTCACACCCCCAACGCCCTTCCGCTTCTCTCCACGACTCGGCACATTGACCGCCATGTCGCTCCCAAGTAACCGGGTCGCCGCCGCGCTGGCGCTGAGCTCGCTCATTATCATTGGTGGCTGCAGGAGTGCGGGACGTTTTCTGGGCGAGCTATTACGCGAACGGCCTCCCGCGCCACTCGACTCAATGAGCGTTGCCAGCGATGTGAGGATCGACTCACTCGGGTACCTGGTAGGAAGCTTCGTGGGAGAGGGCACCAGCCGCTCCGTGCACCTCCTTTCGAGTGACACCGGACTGGTTGCCGGCCTGCTGCGCCGCTATCGCCCGGACCTGGTCAAGCGGGGCGATGTCTGGGGATCGCTATCGCGAGAGGGAGCCGTCAACCTTCTGCATGCGGGGCGGCGCCGCACCGTAGCCAGGGCACCCAGAGTAGAGCAGGCTCTGGTCGGCTCTCCGGTGGGACACAACGCGGTAACACCCAACGCGATTCTACTTCGCGGCTCCTGCGGGTGGCGGGGTGCTCAAGTCGAGGTCGTGGCGGACCCTCACCGGCAAGGCGTTCCGCTGCGCGGACCGGTGCTGGGCTCCTTCACCAGGCGGGAAGCGCCGGAGGGGGGTAAGCAGCAGGAAGAGTTTCGGTCTCGCGAATCGACCCCTGCACCCGGGGCCGGCTTGATCGGGGCGCTGACGGTGCGGACCGCGGCAGTGATGGATTCTGTGCTTGCAGCTGGTTTTCAATCGCTCGATCTTCGAAAGCCCGGAGAACCGAGGCTCGAGATCAACACTCTCTCGGATGTGGACGCGGCGGATGTAATCTCCTTTCGGCCAGGGCCTGGAGCGGTCCGCTATGCGGTTTCGCTTCGGGCGCGGCGAGTCACCCGTGGTGGCGACACCCTGCTTGCCGCGACTGTGATGGCGTGGGACAGCGCCGGTGTGTGGCAGCAAACCATCTTCCGGCCCACCCTGCTCTCGCTGAGCCGGGGTCGTCTCACTCCCTATGGAGCCCTCCGGCGCAGCCTCTTCTGGCGGCGGCTTCAGCCGATCAGCGACTTTGCCTTTGGCCGTGACAATCTCTGGATGGAGCAGGTGGATGTCCGTCGAGGGAGCGTGCTGTGGGGCATCATCCAGCCAAGGGGGAACGTGGTAGTCGCCGCGGCCGAAGTTGAAACGCCCTGCCGATGAAGATCTATACCAGGACAGGCGATACCGGTGAAACGGCGTTGTTTGGTGGCGGCAGAGTACCTAAGGATCATCCTCGGGTGGCTGCCTACGGCGATGTCGATGAACTGAACTCCGTGCTCGGCGTTGTTCGAGCCGCCGAGCCGGCGGCGTTGTTCGATCCGCTGCTGGAGTCTATTCAGAGAGATCTATTTTCGATCGGCGGTCACCTCGCTACCCCCGACCCCGAGCGGGTGAAGAAGGCCCTGGAGAAGGCGGCTCTTTCCCCGGGACGGGTCAGTGAGTTCGAGCGAGTCATGGATGAGGCCGAGCAGGAGCTTTCTCCGCTGCGTTCATTCGTGCTTCCGGCTGGTACCCCGAAAGCTTCATCGCTGCATCTGGCCCGAACGGTATGCCGCCGCGCCGAACGCAGCGTTGTGCACCTGGCGCACAGCAGCGATGTGCCGGAGCTGTTCGTGATTTATCTCAACCGTCTCTCCGATCTGCTCTTTACCCTCGCTCGCCTGGCCAACCACAGGGCCGGCTCGGCTGACGTGACTTGGTGACCGGCTGTACCTCTCCTGCCCATGAACCCGTGATGTCCCATCCTGTCGTTGTGCGCCATGCTCTGGGAAGTTATCCCGTCTATATAGAGCCAGGCGCCCTCGTGCGGTTGGAGGATATGGTGAACGAGCATCTGCCTGGCCGCCGAGTTGTGATGATCGCGGATGCTCGGGTACACCAGCTGTACAGAACTGGCCGGCTGGGAGCAGAACCCTGGGAGAGTGAGACACTCACGTTCGAGCCCGGCGAGAGATCGAAGACCCGTGAAGCCTGGGGCCGGCTGACGGACGAGATGGTGGAGCGGGGATTGGGACGAGACTGTGGGCTGATTGCGCTGGGAGGCGGAGTGACCGGCGACCTTGCTGGCTTCGTAGCGGCGACCTACATGCGCGGAGTTCCCTACCTTCAGGTGCCCACCACGCTTCTGGCCATGCTCGACGCATCGGTTGGCGGAAAGACCGGGGTGAATACGCCTCGGGGCAAGAACCTGGTGGGAGCGTTCCACCCCCCCGCCGCGGTCATCGCCGATCCCAGGACCCTTCACACACTCCAGGAGCGGGAGTATCGCGGCGGTCTATCCGAGGCAGTAAAGCATGGCCTGATCGCCGACGAGGCGTACTTCGCATGGATAGAGGCCAATGCGGCTGCACTGACGAGGAGGGACCCTGCAACCCTGAGCTATCTCATACGCCGCAGCGTTGAGATAAAGGGTGTTGTTGTGGCTGATGATGAGCGGGAGAGCGGGAGGCGTGCAATTCTCAACGCGGGGCATACGGTGGCGCACGCCCTGGAGCAGGTCTCTGGGTATGAGCTTCTCCATGGAGAGGCAGTGGCGCTCGGTCTCATAGTCGAGAGCCAGCTCGCGGAAGAGCTGGGCGTGGCCGCTCCCGGGCTTCGAAGCCGGGTCATCAGGCTTCTCACCAGCTTGGGTCTGCCCACTCAGCCGCCGTTTACTGTACAGCCCGAGGCGCTGATCGGCACCATGGCCACAGACAAGAAAAACCGGGAGGGGCGTATCCATTTCGCCCTGGTGGCAAGGGTGGGCGAGATCTACCGGGCGAATGGCTGGACCACTCCGGTACCGGTCGCCACGGTTCAGGCGGTGCTCAAGGTGCTGTGTGAGGGGAAGCCGTCACTGTAGAAGCTGAGTATCACAGGTAAGCTTCTAATTCATAGGCATTTACGGGCGCTGCCAAGCCACCGTGGCATCGGCCAGGCCCGGAAAGTGGATAAAGTGCCGAACTATCTCATTCGCAACATTTTGTGATGTGGAAAGTTTTTTTGCTTGACCCTGCCACTGTTGATTCCTATATTGGCTCCTTCCTATCTGAATAGCTCCGGGCACCGCAAATCACATTCGCAGCGTACAACTCTGCCGGGATTGTCTATGACCGTCGTTCGTACCGGGAAAGCCCGGCCGTTTGCCCGCTCCACACCTTCCGGCGCGTTCGATCAATACCTGCTCGACATCCAAAAGCTTCCCATGATCTCCGATCCCGACGAGGAGAAACGATTGGCTCGGAGAGCGCTCGCCGGCGACGAATGTGCCGCCGAGCGCCTGGTCACGGCCAATCTGCGGTTCGTGATCTCGTACGTGAAAAAATACCAGGGACACGGCTTGGATCTCTCGGAACTGGTGGCTATCGGGAATGAAGGCCTGCTCAAGGCAGTCAAGAAGTTCGACCCCGACCATGGGGTAAAGTTCATCTCGTACGCCGTATGGTGGGTTCGTCAGGCGGTGCTGAAGGCCCTTGCCGAGCAGACCCGCAGCGTACGGATACCTCTCAATCAAAACTCGGCCCTGGTCCGGATGTCCCGGGCCAAGAGCTTTCTGGCGCAGGAACTGGGTCGCGAGCCCACCGATGCCGAGATCGCGATCGCGCTCAACGACACGGTCGACAACATTCGCTCGGCTCACCGAATGACCTCCACCGAGGTGTCGCTCGATGCCCCGGTGGAGCGGCAGGATCGGGGGGCAAGCACCTTCGGCGAGCGGGTCGCGGGCACCGGCGGAGCAGAGATCGAGGAGATGACCGACGTACGCCTGCAGCGTGAATTCATCGACCGGATCTTCCAGCGCCACCTCACCCCTCGCGAACGCAAGATCCTATCCCTGTACTACGGTCTCGAGGAGGGGTCCGAAGCTCTCACACTGGAGAAAATAGGCGCGCTGCTCGGCGTCACGCGCGAGCGTATCCGCCAGATCCGTGAGCGCGCGTTCGAGAAGCTCCGCGACTCTCCCGATGTGCGCTCACTCAGGGGGTTCTGGGGAGCGGCCTAGCGTCTCTCTCTCTCCTCGTTCCACCGTTTCGTCGCTCCACCTACATTCCAGCATGCCCTCCCAGATCTCCAGCCATGTAACCGAGGTTCGGGCCGCGCTGCGTGCTTTCGCGTCTGATCGGGGAGTCGCGGAGGTTCGAGCGCGCCCCGGGTGAGCATGAACTCCTTTCTGTTCGACGCCCTGGCCCGAATTGTGGGATCCCGCTGGGTAAAGCATCGGCGCGGCGAGTTGGCCACGTACTCGATGGACGGTCTGCCTACCCACGAGGCCATTCCCGGCGTGGTGGTCATGCCCGGTAGCCCCCACGAGGTGCGCGAGCTTGTGCGCCTGCTGCACCTGATCCAGGTGCCGTTCGTTGCCCGCGGAGCCGGCACCGGCTTGTCGGGAGGGGCCCTCGCGGAGGAGGACGCGGTACTCATAACTCTTACGCGGTTGAACCGGATTCTTCGGGTTGATGGGGTGCGGCGTCGCGCGTCGGTTGAACCGGGTGTGGTGAACGCACGTCTTTCGGAAGCCGTTGCACCTCTGGGACTGCAGTATGTACCCGATCCTTCGAGCCAGGCCGCCTGCACCATAGGAGGCAACGTTGCCGAGAATGCCGGTGGCCCTCACTGCCTCAAGTACGGCGTTACCACCAACCATATCGTGTCGCTGGAGGTAGTTCTGCCGGATGGGTCGGTCACCCGGCTAGGCTCCGAGCAGGGCGAGCCCTGGGGGCCGGATCTGGTAGGGCTGTTCGTCGGCAGTGAGGGAATGTTCGGAATCGCTACCGAGATCACGGTACGTCTGGAACAGATGCCGGAGAGCGTGCGCACCATGTTGGCCGACTTCACCACGGTACGTGCCGCCAGTGAAGCCGTGTCATCGATCATCTCCGCCGGCATCGTTCCCGCTGCGCTTGAGATGATGGACCAGGCGTGCGTGGCAGCCGTCGAGGCGTCAATCTATGCAGCCGGGTACCCCACGGACGCCGCGGCGGTGCTGCTGGTAGAGTTGGATGGGCAAAGCGAGGCGGTCGGTGGCGAGGCGCAGACAGTGGAGAACATTCTGCTCGAAAGCGGCGCGCGTGCGGTGCGCAGCGCCTCGGCGCTGGGCGACCGGGCCCGGCTGTGGCAAGGACGCAAGAAGGCGTTCGGTGCCATGGGGCGGATTGCGCCGGACCTTGCGGTGCAGGACGCGGTGGTGCCCCGTTCAGCTCTTCCCGGAATCATGGACCGGATCGAGGAGATCCGGAAACAATACCGCCTCACTATCAGCAATGTCTTCCATGCCGGAGACGGCAATCTCCATCCCAACATCAGCTTCGACCGGCGCGACCCCGCCACCGCGGCCCGGGTCCAGCTGGCTTGCCGGGATATCATGGCGGCGTGTGTCGCTGCGGGAGGGAGCATCACCGGAGAGCATGGCGTAGGATCCGACAAGCTCGACTATATGCCCTGGATCTTCGACGCTGAGACGCTGGGTGCCATGCGCGCGGTCCGGCGAGTGTTCGATCCCGCTGAGCGAGCCAACCCGGGCAAAGTCGTGCCAGTCCACGCGTGCCGTGAATGGCATGCAGTGAAGAGCGCCCGCGCTTGAGCAACGCCATTTTCACGCGCCTTCGCGCACTGCTGGGGACATCCGGCGTTGACCGAGATGCTCGGGGCCTGGCCAGAGCCAACCCCGACACCAGCGACGCGCTATCCCTGGTGTGCCGTCTGGCGCATGAAGAAGGGTGGAAGATTCGGGTTGAAGGCCGGGGAACGTGGCTTCCACCCGACGCTCCAGCAGACCTCGTCGTCAGCACCGTGGCACTGGAGCAGATCGTGTCGGTAAGCCCCGCGGATCTGGTAGCTACGGTTCAGGCCGGCGCATCGCTCGAGGCGCTGAGACGGCGGTTGGCCGATTACGGCATGTGGCTCGCCGTGGACCCGCCCGGACGCCCCGAGCGGAGCATCGGGTCGGTTATCGCTACCGCTACCGCCGGTCCCTTACGCCACGGCTTCGGGCCGGTGCGGGATCATGTATTGGGCTGTACGGTCGCCACCGGCGACGGGCGGCTGGTGAACGCCGGGGGCCGGGTAGTGAAGAACGTGGCCGGGTACGACCTCACCAAACTTCAGGTGGGTGGCTTCGGAGGTTTCGGTATCATTGCGGATGTTCATCTTCGTCTCAGGGCGCTGCCGCGAGCCGATGTCACCCTCGTCGCACGGGGACCGCGCGATGTCCTCACCTCTGCGGCGCGTGATCTGGTCTCGGTTCACCTGCTGCCGAGCGCGCTAGAGCTGCTCTCCCCTGCCCTTGCAGCCGAATCTGAATGGGTGCTGGCTGCACGGTTTCTCGGCACCGATGCCGCGGTCCAGGCCGACGTGCGGCGGCTCGGCTCCTTCGGAGACCAGAAATGGCAACCGCTCCCCGCCGATCGTACCGCTGCATTCTGGAGCGTGGCCGCACGAGGCAGTCTCGGTGGCCCCATCACGCTCCGGCTCGGCGTGCTAGGTGACGGAGTGGACGAGACCATCGATTTGTTGTCTCACGATCTCGACGAAGGCCTGATTTCCGCTGGTGCGGGGCTGGGCATGATCCGTTGGACCGGGGATGCTCCGATCGAGCAGCTTCGCTCACTCCGGCGCGCCGCGGCTGCCCGTGAGATCCCCATGACTCTGGAGCGGGCACCGTGGCCGGTGCGCCGGGCTCTGGGACACTTCGGTGCGTACCGCGAGGGGGTGGGACAGCTGGTCGGACGGCTACGAGACACGTTCGATCCCGGCCAGTGCCTCACTGTCGCCCTGGAGGGTGCCGACAATGCTTGAGGCGCAACGGCGGAATTACGCCTCCCTCGACCCTTGCGTGCATTGCGGCTTCTGCCTTCCCGCTTGTCCCACCTACTTGGTCACGGGAGACGAGGGTCACAGTCCAAGGGGCCGGATCGTACTGATGCGGGCGCTCGAACGGGGCGAGATGAGCCCGCATGACCCCGCATTGTTGGAGCACCTGGATGCATGTCTTGGCTGCCGAGGCTGCGAACCGGTATGCCCGTCCGGTGTTGGCTATGGAAGCGGGCTGGAAGCCGCTCGGGAACAGATCTTCGAAGCCCGCGGCCTCTCGCCGATGGCTCGCGCGGTCCTGGGAGTTTTCCAACATCGAGCGGTCTGGCGCCCGCTGTTCGCTCTAGCCCGGACGCTGCGGGCCACTGGCCTCCCCCAGCTGTTGTCCGGCCGCAGTCGTTTCGGATTCGGGTTGGGCATGCTGGCCGCTTCTTCGGAACAGCGACTCAACGGGGCGGCGGGTCGGCCGAGCAGCAACAGCCCATCACAAACAGGGAGGCCGGGGAATTACCTGCCCACCCCTGGTGCAGCCCCGCTGCCCCGCCCCACCGTTGCCCTCTTCCGGGGCTGCGTCATGAACGCTCTGTTCAGCCACGTGCACGCGGCCACCAGGCGTACGCTGGAGGTGAATGGATACCAGGTGGTCGAGGTCCGTGGTCAAGCCTGCTGCGGGGCGCTGCACGAGCACGCGGGAAATGCGGGCGCCGCCCGGTCTCTCGCGGAGGCGAACGTCGCGGTTTTGTCGGACCAGGCTGATTTCATCGCGGTCAACAGTGCGGGCTGCGGCGCGCTGCTCAAGGAATACGGCCGCCTGCTCGGTTCTCCCACCGCCGCAAAGATGGCGGCCAAAGTGCGTGACATCTCCGAACTGCTGGCGGAGCGAGGCCCGCGCGCGGGGGCGCCGATCGGTCTGGAGGTGGCCTATGACGCGCCCTGCCATCTGCAGCACGCCCAGCGAGTTCACCAGGCTCCGCTCGCCCTTCTCGGTGCCGTGCCGGATCTGCGTCTGCAGATCTTACCGGGATCCGATCGCTGCTGCGGCAGCGCCGGGATATACTCCGTACTCCGTCCCCAAATGGCGCGAGCGGTGCTCGACGACAAGATCGCGAGCTTTGCGGCCGCCCAGCCCAGGCCTGATCTGATCGTCACCGGAAATCCCGGCTGTCTCATGCAGATCGGGGCCGGGCTTCGTGCGGCGGGCCTCCCCATCGGCGTTGCCCACCCGGTGGAGCTGCTCGACCTGTCGTATGAGGAGGCGGGATACTACGAAGTAAGCGGTGAGCGGTAAACGGTGAGCAGGCCTATGGCTACCCTTCCCGCTTACCGCTTACCGCTCACCGCTCACCCGGTTATACCTTCTCCATGACTTCCGGCATCCTGTTCGACTTCAATGGAGTAATCGTTGACGATGAGCCTCAGCATTGCGATGCGTTGATCGCGACGCTTACTCAATATGGTTACACGCTCGATCGGGATACCTACTACCGCGAGTATCTCGGGTTCGACGACCGCGAGTGCTTTCGTTTCACCTTTGAGCGTATGGGACGGCCGGCGGACGAGCCTGCACTGCAGGAGGCAATCGCTCGCAAGCATGTTGAGTACGAGCGGTCGATCCGAGCAACCATGCGACTGGTGCCCGGGGTGGCGGATTTCATCGAGAACGCGGCGCTCGACGGCTTTCAGCTGGCCATCGTATCAGGAGCCCTCAGGAGCGAGATCGATTTGGTGCTGCAACTGGCCGGACTTCGGCCCCACTTCGCGGAGATCATCGCGGCGGAGGACGTCGGTGCCTGCAAGCCGGATCCGCAGGGGTACAACCGTGCACGCCAGAAGCTCGACCTCCTCCCCAAACGCTGCGTCGTGGTTGAGGACTCGATACCCGGACTGACGGCCGCGCGCGCCGCCGGGCTTCGATGCGCCATGTTGGCCACATCGTATCCGGTGGACGCCTTCGGCGACGCCGATCTGGTATGGCGCGACTTTGTGGGCCACGATGCAACCGAGCTTCCCTGGGCCCATGTCTGAGTTCGATCTTACCCTGAATCGCGACCGCCTCTCCGAAGTGCGACATGGGGCGGTGCTGGTGACCACCGAACCTGCCGTCTTTCGAGTGCAGGGTCCGGGCGCTCTCACCTGCCTTCAGGGTCTGCTCACAAACGATATAGTGAAGCCGGGCGACAACAGTCTGGTTTACGGCGCCCTGCTCACGCCCAAAGGAGCCCTGGTCGTGGACTACTGGGTTCTTCGCCAGGCTGATGCCATCACTCTCATTGCCCCCCGCTCCGGACACGAGGCGTCGTTGGATCTCTTTCGCAGGCAGCTTCCGCCGCGCCTTGCCAAGATGGTCGATCTCACCGGCGAAGTCTGCGCTGCCTGGCTGATCGGGGCCCGCGGATTTCAGACTCTGGCGGAATCAGGCGTAGGCATGCCGGAGTCGTCAGGCCGGGTTGCTTCAGTTGGTGGCGAGGTAAGCCCCGTGGCCCTGGCTCTGGCTCCCGAATCGGCACCCTTCGTAGCAGTCGCCGTAGGCGCCGGTCCCGCCCTGGCCGCGCTAAGCTCGCGGCTGATCTCAGCCGGCGCCCTCGCGGGGACCGAGAGCGACCTCCACGCAGCCCGGATCCTATGCGGCTGGCCCGCGCTCGGCGCTGAGATCGACGAGCGAACCCTCCCGCAGGAAGTGCGGTATGACCAGATCGGCGGTGTGTCGTACACCAAGGGTTGTTATACCGGACAGGAGACGGTGGCGCGGCTGCACTTTCGCGGCCACACCAACCGCGAGCTCCGGGGGCTGCGCTGGCGGATGCCGGAGCCGCTCCACGGCCGTACGATCAACAAAGGCGAGCGGGAGGTGGGCAGCGTGCGCTCTACGCTCAGCCTCGACGACCGGGCCATTGGGCTGGGGCTGATTCGTCGCGAAGTAAGCGTGGGCGAGGAGCTGCTGGCAGGGGGACAACCCGCCACCGTCGTCGCGCTGCCGTTCGGTCCCGAAGATTTGGACGGGTAATGCCTCCAACGAAAGAGCCCCGAGTTACCCTCGGGGCCCAACGGACGGCGAGATCGAAGCCGGTACTAGCGGGCCGTGTCTCGCATCATGGCTGAGTCCGAATGCATCATACCGGCAGTGTCAGACATAGCGGGGGCCATAGCGGACGTATCGGCGCTCGAGCCGTTACCACTTCTGTCACCACAGCCAGCCAGCACGAGAACTGCGGTCAGCAACAGGATCGTCTTCATCATCACTCCATCAGAGGGCAGTTGGCGGTGGATTCCAGGTTCTGAGCCGTAGGTGGCCCCCGCACTGTGGGCGAAGGTACGTCACCATTTACGTTTGTGCAAGGTGAGAAGATTTGCAGAAGCAGAACGGCACCGGTTGGCTTTGGGCCGCCGGGCCGGCAGTGACAACTTCCTAAGACATTATCGGTTCAAGCCTTACGACGACGCTCCGCGTCTCGAATACTTAGCGAAACCAAAGCCATGATAGATCCGCGCACCTATGGGGAACTGAAGAACAGCCGCTGGGCAGAGGCCCCGCTCCGAGGCCGCTCGGTGCGAGAAGAGATCCGCAGCAACCTGCTCGGCCGCCTCAGCTCCGGAAAACCGCTGTTCACCGGTATCGTTGGTTATGAGGACACGATTCTCCCCCAGATCGTCAACGCCCTGTTAGCGCGCCATCACTTCATTCTGTTGGGCCTCCGGGGCCAGGCCAAGAGCCGTATTCTGCGGGAGCTGACCGGGCTTCTCGACGAGCGAATTCCCATAGTTGCGGGAAGCGAGGTGAATGACGACCCTTTCGCGCCGATTTCCAAATACGCCCGGGAACTGCTGACGGAGTGCGGCGACGCCACTCCGCTTGCATGGCTACGACGGGATCAGCGCTTTGTCGAGAAGCTGGCTACCCCCGACGTAACCATCGCCGACCTTATAGGTGATGTCGACCCGATCAAGGCCGCCCGGGGAGGCCACCTGTTATCCGACGAGCTCACCATGCACTTTGGTCTCCTGCCGCGGGCCAACCGCGGAATTTTCGCTATCAACGAGTTACCGGACCTGTCGGGGAAGGTACAGGTGGGCCTCTTCAACATCATGCAGGAAGGCGACGTCCAGATCAAAGGCTACCCCGTAAGGCTGCCATTGGACGTGCTTCTGGCCTTCACCGCAAATCCGGAAGACTACACCGCCCGCGGTAAGATCATCACGCCACTCAAGGATCGCATAGGGTCCGAGGTCATCACCCATTATCCTCGCACGGTACAGCTCGGTATGGAGATCACGACCCAGGAGGCCTGGACCGAGCGTGACGGCCCGGCCGTCGATGTTCCCGACTTCGTGCTGGAAGTGATCGAGCGCGTCGCGTTCGAGGCTCGGGAGGACAAGCGGATAGACAAACGGTCAGGGGTCAGCCAGCGTCTGCCCATCAGCGTGTTGGAGAATGCCGTCTCGAACGCCGAGCGACGCACCGCTGCCCTCAGCGAGGAGCGTGTGGTGCCCCGCGTCAGTGACGTGTATGCCGCAGTGCCTTCGATCACCGGTAAGCTCGAGCTCGAGTATGAGGGTGAGCTTCAGGGTGGCGACGTGATCGCCCGCGATCTAATCCGCCGTGCCGCGGGACGGGTGATGGAGGAACGAATGGGTGGCGCCGATCTGGGCAAGATTGTGGCCTGGTTCGACCAGGGCGGTGCCCTGAAGGTATCGGGTGACGAACGCTCCGACCTTTGCCTTCAGGGATTCGGAATGGTCCCGGGACTGCTGGAGGTAGTATCTGAGTTCGGGTTGGCGACGAGCAAGGACGCCCCCCGATTAGTGGCGGCATGCGAGCTAGTGCTGGAGGGGCTCGCGGCGCAGAAACGAATCAGCCGGAATGAGGAGTTGGGTTACACCCGTGCGAAACCCGAGCGGCGGGAGCCGGGCTATGGGAAGGGGGGGATTTCTTTCGGGTAAATAAAGCGTAAGCGGGAAGGAACGAGCGTAAGCGGGTGGCGGGCCAACCCAACGCTATCTATCCCAACCAGAGCAAAGGGTATAAGTCGCTTTTCCCGCTCACGCTTCTCTTGACCCGCTCACGTTTTTTTTCCCGCTCACGTGTTTGTGGTCGCTCCATCCCCTTCTGCACGCCTCTCCCACGATTACCTCCGTAACGCCATCCAATCCCAGAAGGCCGCTATTCAGCACCATGTGGTAGTTGACTGGATCGTAC
>JACCRS010000056.1 GCA_013813435.1 Gemmatimonadales bacterium | reverse complement strand
TGCTAGCGCCCCCCTCGGCGGGGTTCTTCTTCTCCACGGCGGTGTCTCCTTTCCGTTGCGGGCACAAGGCCCGTGGGTGATTGCCTCACCCGGGAAGGCTACATCGCCTTTCGTCTCTTACACACCTTTGAAGCTACCCTCAGGAGGGTGCCACGATGCCGGAAGTTCGGATGAAAGTTGCGCCCGATACAGTAGCGTATGCTGACGGGGAGAACCACAAGCTCGTAGTGGAGTTCGCCATCCCAGGAGCGCCAGCGGATACCATCGATCTAAAGATCCTGGAAGACAGCGTCCACCTGACAGCGCCAGCCAGGGACATTGAGTACGTTTCCGCGCTGGCTTTAGCATGGCAGGTAAAACCGCACAAAGCCGAAGCGACCTACGAGCACGGCCTGCTCCGAATCGAGGTGCCCTTCAAAGATCCGATGGAAGATGCTGTGAAGGTCGCTATCAAAACAGGTGTCGTGGAACCCAAGACCAAGAGACTTAAAACCTGATGACCCGTTGAGTTGCTAGGATCTTTGCCGAGGGCGGCGGCTCGTCGCCGTCCACCGACTCAGCATCGAGCAGGTGGCGCATCGCTGGCGGGGCGAGCTCCTCCCACCCTGGCCGCCGCCCGCCGGATGTCTTCCTCGGTGATGTAGGCGTCGTCGCCGGGCTCCGGAGGCGGAGGCAGGTCCTCGTCGGGCCGGCGTATCGAGGCCCCCCCGGTGGTCGCCGCTCACCCGTGTTCTCACTTGTGCTGATCACCGCGGCGCGACGGCCCTTCGGGCAATGAGGCCGGGCGGGCAGCGTCTCCGCGAAAGTCAAAGTGTTCGGGTGGAAGAATGCGGTGGGTGGCGATGCACCCCCTTGGGACGACGGAGCAGCCAGGCCACCATCCGGTCCGACACGACGGCCGCGGAGTTCCAGCGCCGGGTCGAGATGAGCAAACAGGGGCCTGAGCCGGGCTTCCCGTCCGGGGAAGTCGGTCTTGAGGGCCACGCGCCGTTCGTCTGCTCGCTCATCTCCCCTTCCCATTCACGCACTCGATCAGGTCGCCGGGTTCCACCTCTTCACCGATCAGTTGGGACAGCGCGATCGAGAGGCTGCGAAGCTGTCCAGAACCACGTGTGGATGTGCCCGCCGCACTCTGAGCTACGATCCCTGACATCCAGGGTCGGCACTCGCGGAGCACAATGATTGAGACTCACCAACCCCACCGTCCCCGCGGCCTCCAGTCGTCTCTCCGCAGAATCGACTGTCCCGCTTGGCGTTCCGTTGCTGAGCGGGACCTCTTTCCCCGGCGTGTTCGACTCCCCCCGTTCGCATTGAGTTTTCGTCTCGTAGATTCGTTGGCCTCCGGCTCACCTCCCGCCGGAACCCCGGCGGTTGTGTCACGTACGATCCAGCCCTCCAGTTGCGGGTCGTGCGCGCCATTGCTTAGTCCTCAGTTCGTTCACCCGAATACTTAGCTATACTCCAGGGTGTCCCTGTTCCCGGGTATGCCGATGAATCCTGTCTCCTATAAGGGCTTTGCAATCACGGCGCGCACGTTTCAGATACGTGGCTCCGGACGCTGGACCGTAGATCTCCTAATTGGCCGGCGTAGGGGCTTACGGGCCTTCAGCGCTCCCATCACATACTCCACCGAATTGGGGGCCATCGCGGGTTGTTGTGACCGCGGACGGCGCATCATCGATGGGCAAGTGCAGGATTGCTCAGTTGATGATTTGTCGTGAGACTGAGGCCTAAGCCGCTCATACAGCGGCCTCTCCGCCCTGGCAGGACTGCCGCCCGAGACCCGGGGCTACTTAGCGCAGCGGCTGGATGGCGCGCGCGATCTCTATCTCCTGGCGCTGGCCCTGGGCGAACGCCCTGACGGGCCCGTGTTCGGGCGGATGATCCGCGAGGCCCGCATCCACTTCGCGGCGGTGATCGAGGAAGCGCGGATCGCCGGGCTCGACACGGGGGCCATCGCCGTGATGCTTGGCAAGTTGAACATCGAGTTGGCCGACAGCATCCGGCCTGAGCTGTGGGCGCGCGTCGAGCAGCTCCTCGCCGAGCGAGCCGCCCGCAAACCAGCGGAGCGGCGGGGACTGCGCTGAAGGGAGCCTCTGGCCAGGGGACCCCAGAGGAGCAACCTATGACGTACGTGATCGCCGAACCCTGTATTGGCGTCAAAGACCGGTCGTGTGTGGACGTGTGTCCTGTCGACTGCATCTACGAGGGCGAAGACCAGCTCTACATCGAGCCCGACGAGTGCATCGACTGCGGGGCGTGCGTCCCCGAGTGCCCGGTCACGGCGATCTTCACGGAGGAGGAGGTCCCGCCCAACTGGGAGTCGTACATCGCGAAGAACCGTGATGTGTTCAAGAGCGACCAGCCGCCGGCTGCGCCGAAGAGGTAGCTCGCTACCTTGAGACGAAAAACCGGAGGTAAACCCTGACCCTGTCTTGCGAATCTGGAGTCGGACCGCGACTCACGTGAGATCCCGCGCTGTCCCCGAGGACCCACTCGATTGCGTGTGTCCCGTGCGGCGGCTATCGCCGGCAGCCGTGGCGGAGGAAGCGGGTCATCAGGCTTTGATTCTCTTGGTCTTGGTTTCCGCGGCAGCTGCTTTGATGGTGACCTTCACAGCATCTTCCATCGGATCTTTGAAGGGCACCTCGATTCGGAGCAGGCCGTGCTCGTAGGTCGCTTCGGCTTTGTGAGGTTTCACCGGCCAACCTAAAGCCAGTGCGGAAACATACTCGATGTCCCTTGCTGGCGCTGTCAGGTGGACGCTGTCTTCCAGGATCTTTACATCGATGGTATCCGTTGGCGCTCCTGGGATGGCGAACTCCACGACCAGCTTGTGGTTCTCTCCATCAGCATACGCTACTGTAACGGGCGCAACCTTCATCCGAACTTCCGGCATCTTGGCACCCTCCTCCAGCTTGGACCAGATGACCCTCCAGACGAATCTAATGAGAGTGCGCGCCCTTTCCGATCCGCCGCATCACAACCTAGCCCGGGTGCCTCCTTTTTCTGTTACCACCGTTGTTACCGCCCTCACCCCTTTCGTGTTACCAGAAACCCCGCCGAGCCGTAAGCTCTAGCGGGGCATCTATATCGAATATGGGCCTGGGTAGAGTTGAACTACCGACCTCACGCTTATCAGGCGTGCGCTCTAACCACCTGAGCTACAGGCCCTTCGAGCGGGACGAAGATCCGCCGCCGCGTTTCTCATTCTACAAGATAACTCGGGGCCGGGCCTGGTTCAGCGCAGCTCCTCGTCCTCGTCGAAATCCTCGAGCTCTTCCAGCTCGTCATCGTCGAGATCGTCGTCATCGAGATCGTCGGCGTCGTCCAGGTCCTCGTCCTCCTCGTCATCGTCGTCGAAGGTAAACCCGTCGTCTTCAAATTCGTCCTCATCGTCATCGAACTTGCGACGCAAATTCGGGGTTTCCACGGCCGTCTCCCAGGCCAACATGTTGTCCTCCGCCATCAGGGTGTGCAGGGAGCGCACTGGTGCGCCCTACGAGGCGTCGGCCACCCGGGCGGCCCGGGCGGCTTTTTTGCGATCGTTTGCCGGGAGGACCCGCTTGCGGAGCCGGATAGTCTTCGGCGTCACCTCGATGAGCTCGTCTTCCTCGATATACTCGAGGGCGTACTCCAGGGTGATCTCGCGGGGCGGCTCCAAAATCACGTTCTCGTCTGAAGCCGTCGTTCTCATGTTGCTGAGCTTCTTTTCCTTGGTGACGTTTACGTCCAGATCACCCGGCCGGGAGTTTTCTCCGGCGATCAGTCCTTCGTATACCATGTCGCCGGGCTCCACGAACATCTGGGCGCGCTCCTGCAGATTCCCGAGAGCGAAGGCCACGACCGAGCCCTCCCGGTCGGCGATCAGCACCCCGCGCTTCCGCCCGGCAAGCGGGCCGGCCCACGGGCCGTAATCCAGGAATCGATGGTGCATGATGCCGGTACCCCGGGTATCGGTCAGGAACTCCGAGCGGTAGCCGAAGAGCCCGCGAGCCGGAATCCGAAAGCTCATACGGACCATTCCCTGACCCGGATTCTTCATCTCCATCATCTCGGTCCGGCGGGGCCCCAGCTTCTCCATGACGACGCCCATGTGCGATTCCGGCACATCGATCATCAGCTCCTCATAGGGCTCCAGCCGTTCCCCGTCCGGTCCCAGCTTGGTGATGACCCGGGGCCGGGAAACCTGGAACTCGAACCCCTCCCGCCGCATGGTTTCCATCAGGATGCCGAGGTGAAGCTCGCCCCGGCCGGACACGGCGTGGGTGTCGGGGCTGTCGGTCTCCTCGACCCTGAGGGCGACGTTTCGTTCCAGCTCCCGGAACAGCCGGTCCCGCAACTGCCGGCTGGTGACGTACTTTCCTTCCCGGCCGGCGAAGGGACCATTGTTCACGATGAAGTCCACCGAGATGGTGGGCTCCTCCACCGCGATGCCCTCCATCCGCTCCAACCGCTCGGTCGAGGTGAACGTCTTGCCGATCTCGATGGTCTCGAAGCCAGAGAGGGCGACGATGTCGCCGGCATCCACCTGCTCCACTTCGACCCGGTTGAGGCCATCAAAGGTGTAGAGCCGGGTGACCCGGTTCCGCTCGAACTGCTCCTCCGGGGAGACGAGCCCCGGCTCCCCCAGCGGCAGGAGCGCCACCTGGTCTCCCACCTTTACCCGGCCCCGCTCGATCCGGCCAATAGCGATGCGGCCGATGAAACTGGAGAAGTCGAGGGTGGAGACCAGCATCTGGAATGGAGCTTCGGGATCTCCAGTGGGCTCGGGGACGTAATCCACAATGGTCTGGAACAGGGGAACGAGGTCGGTCCCGGGCTTTTCCAGCTCGGTGGTGGCGGTGCCGGCCCGGCTCGAAGTGTAAAGAAACGGAGCGTCCAGCTGGTCGTGCGTGGCCTCCAGGTCAATGAAAAGGCCCAGCACCTCATCGTGCACCCGGAGCGGCTCGGCGTCCGATCGGTCGATCTTGTTGATGGCGACGATGGGACGGAGGCCCAAGGCCAGGGCCTTACGGGTGACGAACCGGGTTTGCGGCATGGGGCCTTCGGCCGCATCCACCAGGATCAACACCCCATCCACCATCCGGAGGATCCGCTCGACCTCACCCCCAAAGTCGGAGTGGCCCGGGGTGTCCACGATGTTGATCTTGACCCCGTGCCAGTTCACCGCCGTGTTCTTGGCCAGAATGGTGATGCCCCGCTCCCGCTCGAGCGGGTTTGAATCCATCACCCGCTCTTCCACCTGCTGGTTGGCCCGGAACGCGCCAGCCTGCCGGAGCATCTGATCCACCAGCGTGGTTTTCCCGTGATCGACATGGGCGATGATCGCCAAGTTACGAATCAATCCGCACTTCCTGCACAGTGGCCCGAACGATCAAGGCCCGGACGTCCGGGCCTCCGCGGCGCATATATAGACTAGGCCGTCTGATGCCGCAAGAGAGCTAAACCCCGCATTCCCCTCGGACAGCGGTTGTGGGCCGAGCCCCTCCGGCTTCAAGCGCCGACTTCCCCCCACCCCGCCCCTTGCGCTCAGCCTTCGGGGCTCAGCCCAACTCCGCTGTCCGACCCATCAACGTTGAAGGGTAGAGCAGCGGCAGGAGCGGTGACCCTGGAGGGCGCGTCAGTGCCATGGAGCCCCCACGCGATCTGTTCGATGGGTGCGCACTGCAGCGCCCGGAAAGGTTCGCTGCTCCTGGCGCTGCGATGGGATTGGTTGGGTCGGACTGGCTCGCTGGAAATTGCCGCGACAACTCCGCTAATGCCGATGCCCCGAATGGGGATGCTGGGAGGTGGCCGAGTTCGCGACCGGCCGAGGCTCCTCGCACTCGTGCTGCACCTCGAGCTGGATAGTGACGTGTCCTATCCCAAGCCGGCACATCTCGCCGCGAATCCGCTCGAGAACCGCGGGGTGGTGGTCCAGATCGGGAACGATGGCGTGGCCACTCATCGCCACCATTCCGCTGCTGACCGCCCAGACGTGCAGGTCATGGACCGCGGTGACCCCGGCGACGCCGAGCATTTTGCTCTGAACGTCCACCATCGAAACGTGGCCCGGCACGCTTTCCAGCAGAATGTCGGTGCTCTCCCGCAGCAGCCGCCACGCTCCCACCAGAATGAGCAGTGCCACAGCTATCGAGATGATCGGATCGGCCAAAGTCCAGCCGGTGGATGCTATGATCGCTGCCGCTCCCAGCGCACCGACCGACCCAAGCGCGTCGCCCAGCACGTGAAGGTAGGCCCCTCGCGTATTGAGGTTCCCGTCCTTGATGCCGTGAAGGATGAAGAGGCTGACCAGGTTGACTGCCAGGCCGGCGGCGGCCACCGCCAGGAAGAGTCCCGCCTGGATGGGCTCAGGCCGCTGAATCCGCTGGACTGCTTCGACCACCACCCACCCGGCGATCCCGAACAGCGCCGCGCCGTTGACCAGAGCGGCCAGGATCTCCCAGCGCTGATAGCCGTAAGTTTTAGTATGGTTGGCCGGCCGGAGGGCGACCCAGGAGCTGAGCAGGGTCAGGGCCAGCGCGCCGGCGTCGGTGAGCATGTGGCCGGCATCGGCGATCAGGGCCAGAGACCCGCTGAGCCACCCACCGATGGCCTCGACCACCATGAAAGAGAGTGTCAGGGCAAGGACGGCTGAAAGGCGGGTAAGCGGGTAGGCGGGTAAGCGGGACGGCAACGACGTGCAGTCCGGCTGAACGGTCGTGGGGTGTGAGTGTGTCGTGGAAATTGGTTGCCCAGTCATGACTTGAATTTAACGGTCGGACACCCTTACCCGCTTACCCCCCGCCCTCATCCGAACCGCCTCCGCGTGGCCAAACAAACCCTCGGCCTCGGCCAGGGCGATAATGGCGTCCGCATCCGCCATTAGGCGTTCTCGAGCATACCGGATGATGCTGGTTCGCTTCACGAAATCGTAGACGCCGAGGGGGGAGGCGTATCGTGCAGTTCCGGAGGTGGGCAGCACGTGACTCGGCCCGGCGATGTAATCACCCACCGGCTCCGGGGTGTCGTCGCCCAGGAAGATGGCGCCAGCGTTCCGGATCGAGCTGGCGATCCGCTCAGCGCCCTCCGCCACGATCTGGAGGTGCTCGGGCGCCCGCCGGTTGGCTACCTCAATGGCATCGCGCATGGATCCCGCTGTCACGATCAGCCCGTTCCGCTCGAGCGCGGCCCGGGCGATCTCGCTGCGGCTGGCCCGGGCCAGGGCGCGCTCCAGGGCCGCCGGCAGCGCTTGGGCCAGGTCGGGATCAGTGGAGACGCACCAACTGATCGCATCTTCGTCATGCTCGGCCTGGGCAATCATATCGGCCGCCACCCACTCCGGATCCGCTGTGGAATCCGCGATGATGAGCAGCTCGGTCGGTCCCGCGATCATGTCGATGCCGACCCGCCCAACCACCTGCCGCTTCGCCTCCGCCACCCAGCGGCTTCCCGGCCCCACGATCTTGTCCACCCGGGGAATGGTCTTGGTGCCGTACGCCAGGGCGCCGATTGCCTGGGCCCCGCCAACCCGGAAAACCCGGGTTACCCCGGATAGAGCGCAGGCGGCCAGCACCACGTCCGTCACCCCTTGGGGAGGCACTACCGCGATGATCTCCTGCACTCCTGCCACCAGCGCCGGTACCGCGTTCATCACCACGGTGGAGGGGTATGATGCCTTCCCTCCCGGGACGTACAATCCCACCCGGTCCAGCGGCGCCACTTTCATCCCGATGACGCTGCCATCAGCCTCGGCGAGATGAAACCCGGTTTCCCGCTGGCGCTGGTGGTATTCGCTGACCCGGTGGACCGAACGGGCCAGAGCCTCCCGAAGAGGGGCCGGAATGCGACCGAGGGCACTCTGCCAGGTGCTCGATTCCAGCTCCCACTCTTCCGGGGGCAGATCCACCCGGTCGAATTGAAGAGTGTACTCGCGGACGGCCTGGTCTCCTCGCGCCATGACGTCTTCGAGAATAACGGTCACAATCCGGCGGGTCTCCGGGTCGGCGCCCGCGATCCGGGGCAGGAATGGTTCGAGCGCCTCGAGTGGGGGCACTGACAGGCGGCGGATCAGGAGGCGCCCTCGCTGGGGAGCCGCCTGGCTACTAGACTTTGACCGTATGGAATCTGCAGACTCACCCTCGATATTCCTCGGCCTTGTGGCCGTCGTGGTTCTGGTCCTGGCCAATGCCTTTTTCGTCGCTGCCGAGTTTGCTCTGGTGGGTGCCAGGAAAACCCGCCTGGACGAGATGGCTCGGCTCGGAGATCGCAAAGCTAGGCTGGCCCGCCGCGCGGTACAATCGCTCGACCGCTACATATCGGCAACTCAGCTGGGGATTACCCTGGCGTCGCTGGGCCTGGGATGGATCGGCGAGCCCGCGCTTGCGGGGCTCATCGAGAACGGGTTCAGCTGGCTGCCGGACTCGGTGGCGACGGTAGCGACCCATGGCGTGGCATCCGCCATCGCCTTCATGATCATCACCATCCTGCACATCATACTGGGCGAGCTGGTGCCGAAGGCCATATCGCTGCTTTATCCCGAGGCAGTGAGCGCGTGGCTGGCGGCCCCCTTGATGGGATTCGCCTGGGTCATGGCAGGTCCCATCTACGTCCTCAACGGTACCGCCAATCGTCTGCTCAGCGCTCTAGGCATCAACCCTCCCGGCGAAACCGAACGGCTTCACTCCCCCGAAGAGATCCGCATGCTGGTGGAGCAAAGTACCGAGGGCGGAAGCCTAGGTGGACAGGACGCGCGGCTGTTGGAGGGGGTGTTCGAGTTCAGCGAGAAGACCGCTCTCGAAGTGATGACCCCCCGGACCCAGATTGCGGCGCTCCAAGCCGATCTAATGGTGGAGGGGGCAGCGGATCAGGTGGCCGTCTATGGGCGTTCTCGCTATCCGGTGTTTACCGAGTCGCTCGACGAAATCATCGGGGTGGTGCACGCCAAAGACATCCTTGCGGCCCTCCGCGCGCGCCCGGGGCAGACCATACGCGTCATCTTGCGCCCTCCGCTCTTTGTTCCCGGTACCCGGGAAGTTGAGGACGTGCTGGCCGACATGAAGCGGCTCAAGACTCACCTGGCGATCGTCCTGGATGAGTACGGCGGAACGGCAGGACTGGTCACCATGGAAGATCTGCTGGAGGAGATTGTCGGGCCTATCTTTGACGAGTACGATCCCCAGGACCGGATCGACCCCACCGATGGGGCCCCCCAGCTGGACGGCTCGATGACGATCTCGGAATTCAACACCGAGCTGGCGGCCAGCCTCGACGATACCGACTACACCACAATAGGCGGCTACATCTTCGGCCAGCTCGGGCGGCTGCCACGACCTGGCGACCGGGTCAGCGTCGGCCTGTTCACGTTCGAGGTGGCTGAGATGGAGGGGCGCCGGGTGAAGACCATCCGGCTCCATGGCGCCAGGCCGGAAGAGGCGCCCATTTCCAAGCCCGCCTGATTTCCAACTGATGTTCCCCACCTCCATCGCCGCGATCCCTCCGGGCGCGCTCGACCTGACCGGTGAGGCCGTGCGCCGCCGGCGCGAGCTTCAACGCGCCACCATGGGCGCGCTCGAGGAGGCCGGGTATGAGGAGCTCATCCCGCCGACATTCGAGTACGAGGACACTTTTGTCAGGGCAGGCGGGCCCGAAGTGGCCGAGCGCCTGGTTCGTTTCCCCGATCGCGACGGCAGAATACTGGCTTTGCGCTACGATTTTACCGCCAGCCTGGCTCGGGTGGCGGCCACTACCTTTTCGGACGCGGGAAGAACGCTGCGTTTGTGCTACTCCGGCAAGGTTTTTCGCCAGGACCCGGAGCGGGGCGGCCGGCCCCGCGAGATGCTTCAGGTCGGCGCCGAGCTGCTGGGCGAAGGAGATCTGACCGCGGACATCGAGATTGTCCGGCTGACCCTGACCCTCCTCGGCGCCGCGGGCCTCAAGGACTTCCAGGTGAACCTGGGTCATGTCGGCGTGCTGGCTGCAGGTCTTGCCGCAGTGGCGGAGCCGCTACGCGCGGACGTCAGGCGGTGGATCGATCGCAAGGACCGTGGCAGCTTGCGTGGGGCGCTCGAGCGGCTGCCGGGCGACGCCCGGGCCCTGGTGACGCTGCCGTTTGTGATCGGCCGGCGGGATGCCCTGAAAGAGGCAGCCGGCACCGCTCCACCGGCTTACCGGAACGGACTCGAGCACCTGCTGGCTTTGGATGCAGCGCTCACCGCCGGGGAGCGCGCTCACATCGTGTACGATCTGGGTGAGGTCCGCGGCCTGGATTACTACACCGGCATCCACTTCGAGCTCTATATCGCGGGAGCTGGACGAGCCGCAGGCGCCGGCGGACGGTACGATGACCTCATGGGCCGGTTTGGGCGTACCATGCCGGCCGTGGGCGTAGCACTCGACCTCGATACCATAGCCGAGGTGGCAATCTGAGCCGGCTGCGGATAGCCCTGGCAAAGGGACGCCTGTTCGAGCCCTCCATAGCACGCTTTCGGCTAGCCGGCGTCCAGTTCGGATCAGACCCCGGCCGCAAGCTGCTGATACCGTCGAGCGATCCTTCCATCGATTTCCTGGTAGTGAAGCCGGGCGATGTCCCAGTCTATGTCGAATCCGGTGCAGCTGACCTCGGCGTCACCGGCACTGACGTGCTGCGCGAGACCAACGCCGACGTGCTGGAGCCGTTGGACCTTCAGTTCGGCTTCTGCCGGCTGGTCGTCGCTGCGCCGGGGGAGGTACCATACCCGGCCCTGCCGGGAGGAGTGACCGCGCGGGTAGCAACCAAATACCCGAGGCTGGCGCAAGCTTACTTTGCCGCCGCGGGCCGTCCGGTAGATATCATCCAGGTGGGTGGCTCGGTGGAGGTGGCACCGCTGCTCAATCTGTCACACTGGATTGTAGATCTAGTCGACACCGGAAATACGCTTCGCGCCAATGGGCTGGTGGAGCGAGCGACGATCTTAAATTGTGGAGCCGTCCTCGTCGCGAATCGTGCCAGTCAGAAGTTGAAGCTGGATGCGTATTTGGATCTGATGGAGCGGCTGGAGAGGTTTCATGACGGAGGCGTGGCCTAGGGAGGCTTAGCGTTGGCGGTCCCGCCGGGCTATGACACTACTTCACCACGAAGGCACGAAGGCAGGAAGGACACGAAGGTTCACGAAGGTTCACGAAGGTTCACGAAGGTCACCCGGAAATCTCGTAGTAACTTGTTGGTCATAGCTAGCACACCACCTATGTTCGATTACTAACTGGAGCTTTACTGGTGTGCGGTTGAACAAAAAACCCTGTCGAGGAACCCGAATGGTCCTTCGTGTCCTTCGTGCCTTCGTGGTAAAGTAGTGGCGGACCTTTAACGTTTCGCGCTGGTTGCCTTGCCGGCAAGTCTGATTGCTAATTCAATCGCCGCCCGCATACTGGAAGCGTCGGCCTTGCCCGTTCCCGCAATGTCCAGCGCCGTTCCATGATCGGGTGACGTCCGGGGAAACGGCAGCCCCAGCGTCACGTTCACCGCCCGGCCGAACGCGGCCACCTTGATGGCCGTCATACCTACATCATGGTAGGGCGCTAGCACGGCATCGAACTCCCCCCGCATTGCCCGGACGAAGACCGTATCGGCCGGCAGAGGGCCCAGGGCGCCAAGCTGCTCCGCGGCGGGTCTTAGCACCCGCTCTTCCTCGTCGCCAAAGAGACCCGATTCGCCCGCGTGCGGGTTCACGGCGCACACGGCAATCCTGGGTTCCTCGATTCCCCACCATCCTCGTAGGGCCGTGGCCACCGTCCGGCCGACCCGCACCACGCGATCGAGCGTGAGCAGCGACGGGACATCGCGGAATGGTACGTGGGTGGTCACGAGCACCACCCGCAGAGGATGACCGTCCGGCTCGCTTCCAAGGGGCTCCGCGGCCAGCATCATTGCCACGTCGACATCGCCGGCGAGATGCGCCAGCCATTCGGTATGGCCCGGGTAGGGAAAGCCTGCCAGATGGAGCGCGTGCTTATGGGCGGGAGCGGTAACGATGGCATCGACTTCGCCACCGAGGGCGAGCCTGACTGCTACTTCGACCGAGTGACCGGCGATGCGGCCGGCGCGGATGGCGCGATGGCGGTCCTGGCCCGAATCGCCGCTACCCAGTTCCCAGGATCCAACTGCTATCCTCCGTCCGGCTGGGATCGTGGCGATCTGGTCTTCCGCACCCACTACAGTGATCTCGGCTTCGAGCGGTTCGGCCAGCGCGGCGGACGTAATCTCAGGGCCGATGCCCCTGGGGTCGCCCAGCGTAATCGCCAGCCGCGGCCTGATAATGTTGCGGTCTGTCCTTCTCGTCTTTCCCGACGTTTCCGTCCTTCCGCTCAGGACCTGATCTCGACGTAGGTTGCCTTTCGGAGCCGGTCGATGTAGCGCCGTATGGCGAGCTGCTGGCCCAACTGATCCCGGATGCGGTCGCGTACGTCCTCGTACTGGACCTCTCCTTCCGGCCGCCGCCCGGCCACCTGGAGCACCACGAACTGTTCGCGGCCACCTGCAGGTAAGGTGAACACCGGAACCACCGTTCCGGAATCGGCAGCGCCGATCACCTTGGCATAGTTCTCCGGTAGCTTGGTGATAGGCACGTTGTCGGCCTCCCGCTCGGCCGAGGCATCGTGGTATATCCGCTGAAGCGAGTCGAAGGATGCGCCGGCTTCGAGAGCCCTCCTGACCGATTCCGCTGCAGACCGGGCGCTCTTCACGTGAGCCGAGTCAATTTCAGGGAGCAGCAGGATGTGCCGGGCCTGCACTTCAGCCGGCTGTACCCGTTCGACCTGAATGATGTGAAACCCGAACGGAGATTCGACCGGGTCGGACACGACTCCAGGCTTGAGTCCGAACGCCACCCGCTCGAACTCCGGAACCATCACGCCGCGCCGAAACCAGTTCAGCGACCCACCCTGCTCCTTGGAACCGGGGTCCTGTGAGAAGCGGCGGGCGGCAGTGGCAAAGTCGGCACCGCGGCGGAGCTCCAGGACGATTGAGTCGGCGCGCGCCTTGGTGTGGGCCTTCGCTTCAGGCGATGGCTTGGGAGAAATTACCACTTGCCGGAAAGAGAGGGTTGCCGGCCGTTTGCCCAGGGTGGCCTTCTGCTCGTCGAAAAACTGCCTCATCTCCTTCTCGGTCGGGGCTACGGGCTTGAGCTTGCCGTCGCTCCGCAGCTTCTCCACCAGACGGTTCTGAAAGGCGGCACGCCGCTGCTGATCGCTCAGCCAGCGGCGATACTCCTCCGGGGTCTGAAAGCCGGCCTTCTGCAGCTCAGCCCGGTAATCCACCTCGGAGGTGAAGTTCCCACGCACCTTTCGCACCTGCTCCTCGACGCCGCTCGCAATCTCCTCGTCGGTTACCTTGATGGCCGTGTCACGCTGGGCTTGCTGCACCAGCAGCTCCTCGTCGATGATCGAAGAGACGATCTGCAGTCGCACCGCCCTGATCCCATCAGGATCGGTAGGCAGCTTGGCTCCCTGCGACTCGCGCGAGAACACCTCCTCCTCGACCTGGGAGGCCAGCACCGGCCGGTTGCCCACCACAGCAAGAACCCGGTCCACCATGAACGTCGTGTCGGTGGCAGGCGGTACAACTGCTTCGCGGGTGGCAACCGGAATCGTATCGGGGGAGGCGATCGCCGGAATGGCTGCCGTGGCGGCGGCGGTATCTACCGGGACGCGGCTGCTGTCAACGGTTACGTTACTGCTATCCTGCGCGACTACCCCCGCACCGGCAGAGGGACCCAATAGGATCAGCGCCAGTAGGAGCCCGATGGTCACCCTGCCCGGGGGCATCATCAGTTCCCCGGCCTCGGCGTTGCGCTGCTCGGCGCCACCGGTGCGCGGGGTGGCGGTGTGGCCCTTGGTGCCGGCGCGCCCTGCCCCGGACCTCCTGGGCCAGGGCTGACACCAGGTATCGGCGCAGGTCCTGGAGCCGGCTGGAGTGGGCCCCTGGCTGCGCTGGCAGAGTCGGCCTTTCCGGCCGCGGCCACAGCAATCTCCACCGCGCGGTTGAGCCCAGCGTCGTGGAGCCGATAGCTGGAGCGATCCCGCAGAACCGCGGCGAGGGCGGAAGGGATGGGACGCAGACGAGTCCGGCCGGCGATCAGCCGGTCGAAGTACGCCTCCAACTTCAGCGCGGCCACCTTGCTCCGTTCTACCCCGGCCACGCTCGAGTCGCCCATACTCGCGTCGTCCAGTCCCATCTCCGCACGAAGAGTGTCGAGCTGGGAACGATACCGAGCCTGGAGATTCTGCCATTCTTCCGGTGTAATGTTTATTCCCGCGGAGTCGGCCTGGCTCAGCAGCAGCACATTCTGGGTCAAAATTTTGGCAAACTGAGTGAGCATGCTGTCGTCAGCCTGCTTGAGCTGTGCGATATACTGCGGTGGGAGCGCCTGTACCCAACGCATGAACTGACCGACAGTGAGCTCGCCCCCCCTATAGCTCACCAGCGTCTTCTTTGAGCTCCGGGCAGCATCGGGATCTTCGCCGGCTTTACGCATGGCGGCTGCTGCGCCACGGGCGACCTTGATCTGCTTAGTCAGCGCCAGACTGTCCATGTAGATGGAATCCAGCCGCGTTCCCGCGCTCTGGGCCAGGTACGCGGTAATCCGTTCCCGCGCCGCATTCACATCGGGCCGCTTGATGATGTGATAGCCGAACGGCGTCTCGACCACTCCGCTCACCGCCCCCGGGGCCAGAGTCCAGCCTGCGCTGTCGAAAGCGGTAACGAATTTCCCCTTTGGGCTCGGCGGCAGAAAGCCGCGGTCGGCCTTGCTGCCGGGGTCCTCAGAGAGCTGGGCTGCCAGGGTGCCGAAGTCGGACCCCCGCTTGACCCGCGCCAGAGCGCTGCCGGCCTTCTGACGCGCTGCATTGCGGACGCCCGGTACCGCGTTGGGCTCCACCCTAAACAGAATGTGCTGGAGCAGCCTAACCTGATTGGCGGTATAGACGCTATCGGCGGCGCCCGGAGAGAATTTTGACCGGCGCGCCATCAGAGTATCGTGCCAGTGACTGCCTCGCAGCTCCGCCAACTCGGGCCAGACAACCTGGGCAATTCCTGCGGAATCCACTGGCAGCTTGCCGCCAGCCGCAGCCTGGGCCAACAGGGCGTAGTCGATCCAGATGTTCGAGACGAAGCTGGCGGTCTCGTGACTGGGCTTGACTCCCTTGCCGCTTCCCAGAATCTGAGCCAGCCGCTCAGAAGCGAGCTCCTGGCCACCCGCCTCCGCGGCCACGTCGGCGTGGGCGGAGAAGAGATCGCGGGCGCCACCGCA
>JACCRS010000052.1 GCA_013813435.1 Gemmatimonadales bacterium | reverse complement strand
GCTTTAAGGCGGCTCACGGTGTCGAGCAGGCCGCGGTCACTGTCCGGCGTGGCGCCGACCACGAATTGCATGGTCATGCCGCTGGCGAACCGAAAGTCAATTCGCAAGAAAAGGCGTCCTGTGGTTTTGATGCTTTAAGGGAACGTCACCTATCTGTCGTGTGGCAAATCCGTAACTTCCTTCGCGACTTCCCGGGGCCCTGAAAGATCACTTCACTCGAAGGTGGCTTTATGCTCGCGTCGCACCCGGCATGGCGCTTGGCAACTGCCGCATCTCTCGTGGTCGTTTTCGGGTGCAACGATCTGACTGATACCGGCGGGTCTCGGGTGGCTGAGCTGCGGGTGTATGGAGTCCGACATTGACTGGCACCCCCGGTTGGCTCGTCGCAGACTCCATCGTGGTGAAAGCGCTCGACGATGAGGGCAACCCCATTAGCGGGAGTACGGCTGGATTGGGCGGGCGGAGCGGGCTCGGTCCACCCCGAACTTCACAGAATAGCGATATAATAAGGCAGACGCAGATTGTGACACTACCTACCCTGGCCCCAGATTGAGATCGCGTTGACGGCAGCCCCCGCGCGAACGTCGCCAAAGTACGCGACCGCTCGCAACTTTATCAGCGGCCGATTCTCGGCTGATTCTGCCTCCTTGCTTGACGTGGTGAATCCGGGTGACGGGACTCTTCTCTCCCGTGTCCCTCTTTCACACCGGGCAGACGTGGATGTGGCTGTCGCGGCCGCTACAGCCGCCTTCGCCGCTTGGTCCGCCACACCAATCAAGGAACGAGTCCAAATTTTCTTTCGGTATAGGGCACTGCTGGAGCGAAATATCGATGAGCTCGCAGCGTTGATCACCGAGGAGCACGGCAAGATCCAGAGCGAGGCCGAGGCCGAAGTGCTCAAGGCCATCGAGCTCATCGAGTTTGCCTGCTCCCTGCCGCAGATCGTCACCGGCGAAGTGCTCGAGGTGAGCCGGGGCGTCGAGTGCCGCACCGAACGGCATCCGATCGGGGTGGTGGCGTCGATAGTCCCATTCAACTTTCCCAGTATGGTGCCCCACTGGACCATTCCCAACGCCTTGGCGTTGGGAAACTGCATGGTTCTCAAGCCTTCCGAGCTGGTGCCGCTAAGCGCCGGCCGGATCGCGGAGTTGCTGACGGAGGCCGGACTGCCGGCCGGGGTGTTCAACGTGGTGCATGGCGGCCAGGTGGTGGTCGAGGCTATCTGCGACCACCCGGGTATCGCCGGGGTCACCTTTGTAGGCTCGACCCGGGTCGCCAAGCTGGTCTACCGCCGCGGTACAGCGAGCCTGAAGCGGGTGCTCGCTCTGGGTGGCGCCAAGAATCACCTTTTCGTCTTGCCCGACGCCAACCCCGATATGACCTCGTCCAATGTGGTCGCCTCCATGTCGGGCTGTACCGGCCAGCGTTGCATGGCCGGGTCGGTGATGCTCGCGGTTTCGGAGACCGACCACATCGTGCGCCGGATAGTCGAACACGCCCGGGCGGTAGTCCCGGGCCATACCCTGGGCCCGGTCATCTCGCTGGAGGCGATGCAGCGTATCGAGCGCTACATCGGTGAGGCGGAGGCGGCAGGCGCTACCGTCCTGCTGGATGGGCGCAATACCAAGGTCCCGGGGCGGGAAGGCGGTTTCTGGATCGGCCCTACGATACTCGATCACGTGCGCCCGGACATGAGCATCGCGCAGGAGGAGGTGTTCGGTCCGGTGTTGGCCATCGTTCGCGCGCCGGATGTGGACCAGGCCCTGGCGATCGAAAACGCCTCGCCCTACGGTAACGCTGCCGCGGTCTTCACCGAAAGCGGTGGCGCGGCGCGCTACGTTACCGATCGCGCCAGCGCCGGCATGGTGGGAGTGAATGTGGGGGTGCCGGTGCCGCGAGAGCCGTTCTCCTTTGGTGGCTGGAACGAGTCGCGCTTCGGCGTGGGCGACATCACCGGACGCGGCTCAATCGAGTTCTGGACTCAGGCAAAGAAGACGACTACGAAATGGAATCCTCAGGCCGGCGCCAACTGGATGTCCTAGCAGCCTTCACCGATCATGCACTGAGACCTTCAATGACCGACGTCATGCCGCCGCCGCTGGCCATGCCTGCTTTCTCCCACGCGCCACGCCCGTACCAGGGCCCCTCCCGGGAGGAGGTTCTGGCGCTTCGGAAGCGGTACGTGAACCCCGCCCTGTTTACCTTGTATCGCGATCCCATCATGATCGTCGAAGGGAAAATGCAGTATCTATTCGACGAGACCGGACGGCGTTACCTCGATCTCTTCGCCGGAATTGTGACGGTGTCGTGCGGGCACTGTCATCCCAAGGTTCTGCAGCGGGTTCAGGCCCAGGCGGCGGCGCTGCAGCATGCCACGACGATCTATCTCCATCCCAACCTGCCCCTCCTGGCACAAAAGCTGGCCTCGAAAATGCCGGCTGGTCTGGACGTCACTTATTTCGTGAACAGCGGCAGCGAGGCCAACGATCTGGCCGTAACCATGGCCCGACTCTTCACCGGAAACACCGACGTAATCGCCCTGAGGAACGCCTATCACGGAGGCTCACCGAGCGCGGTCGGATTAACCTCGCATCATACCTGGAAGCACCCGCTGCCCGGCCAGGCAGGGATACATCACGCTCTGTCTCCTGACCCCGCCACCAGCCCTTTGAGCGGGACCGCGGAAGAGATCGCATCCAAGAGCGCCGCTGACATACGCCAGCTGATCCGTTATTCGACCCCCGGGAGGATCGCGGCGTTCATCGCCGAGCCGATTCAGGGCGTGGGCGGGGTCACCCGAGGCGCGCCAAACTACTTTCGCGATGCGTATTCGATAGTGCGAGAGTACGGCGGGCTTTGCATCGCCGACGAGGTCCAGACCGGGTTTGGACGAACTGGCGAGCACTACTGGGGATTTCAGAACTACGGCGTGGTACCGGACATCGTGACCATGGCCAAGGGCATCGGAAATGGCGCGCCTCTCGCGGCGGTAACCACCCGGAAAGAGGTCGCCGAGGCGCTTACCAGCCGCATCCACTTCAATACCTTCGGTGGGAATCCGGTCTCGATGGCCGCAGGTCTCGCGGTGCTGGAGGTCATCGACGAAGACGGGCTACAGGAAAATGCCCGCCAGGTCGGAGCCCGGTTGCTTCAGGGACTGCGCAGATTGCAGAAACACCATCCGCTTGTCGGCGAAGTGCGCGGCATGGGGCTTATGCTAGGGGTCGAGTTGGTTACCGACAGGAAGACCCGCGTACCAGCCGGGCCTCAGACCCTGGAGGTGCTCGAAGCGGCGCGGGAGATGGGGGTACTGCTGGGGAAAGGTGGGCTCGACGGGAACGTCCTGCGCATCAAGCCTCCAATGTGCATCACTCTCGAGGATGCCGATTTCGCGGTGGACGTGCTCGACCGCGCGCTGGCCCGGGCGGATCGGTGATGAAGCACGTACGCCTTCCGGCGGTGCTGCTTCACACCGCCGCAATCCCCGCGCTGCTGGCCTTTGGCTGGATCAGCCTTGATGCGCAGAGCGAGCCCCGTTCGAAGGCTCGCGCCCGGGACATCGGTGTCCCGTTCGACGGCACGCCCGGGCGTTACAACGCGATCACCGATGTAGCAGGCGTGGAGGTAGGGCATACTACGATCATCTCGGGCGAAGGTGCGTTGGTTCAGGGCAGAGGCCCGGTACGCACCGGAATTACGGCCGTGCTGCCCCGAGGTCGAACCGGAAAAGCACCTGTCTTTGGTGGCTGGTTCTCGCTGAACGGCAACGGCGAGATGACCGGCACCACCTGGTTGGAGGAGTCGGGAGTCCTGGAGGGCCCAGTACTCATTACCAATACTCACAGCGTGGGTGTGGCGCGGGACGCCACCATCCAGTGGATGCTGCGGCATCACCCGGGTTTCCGCTGGGCTTTGCCTGTAGTGGCCGAGACCTGGGACGGAGTTCTTAACGACATCAATGGCTTTCACGTGACCCCGGCTCACGTATTCGCCGCGCTGGACGGCGCTCGCGGTGGGCGGGTCGCTGAGGGAGCCATAGGCGGCGGAACCGGAATGCTGTGCAATGGATTCAAGGGCGGGATCGGCAGTGCCTCACGCCTTCTTTCCGCCGAATCTGGAGGCTACATGCTGGGAGTGTTGGTGCAGTGCAACTACGGCTCCCGGCGCGGGCTTCGGATTGCGGGCGTTCCCGTGGGGCAGGAGCTGCTTGAACCAGGAGTGTGTGTGGCCGGCTCGAAGCCCACTTCACGGGAGTGGCTGCGGGAGATGCCCCGCTGCGGCGCAGGCAACTCATATCTGGAGCGACCTGATCCCGAGCTGGGCTCGATCATCATCGTCATAGCCACCGACGCGCCGGTTCTGCCCCACCAGCTTCGCCGCATCGTGAAGCGTGCTTCGCTCGGCCTGGGGCGGGAGGGCAGTATCTCGAGTACCTTTTCGGGAGATATCTTCATCGCCTTTTCCACAGCAAATGTGGGCCTGTCCGCGGACACTGCCAGCGTCAATCTGCAGATGATCCCGAACGAGAGACTGGACCCGCTGTTCGAGGCAACAGTACAGGCCACCGAAGAGGCGGTGACCAACGCGATGATAGCCGCGGTCACGATGACCGGGGCGGACAGCATCCGGGCCTACGGTCTGCCGCATGACCGGCTGAGCGCGATATTGCGCAAGTACAACCGGCTCGCGCCGTCCCGGCACCCTGGCCGGTGAGCCCGCGATCATCTTTACGCCTTGAATGCTGCCTACGTTACCGCCCGCTCCAGAGGAGTGAGGTCAGCGCGAACGGTGCTTCCTCGTACCGGCGCTTCCACTCGACACGATTGGCCTCGAGCAGCAGCGCCAGCGCGGCGCCAAGAGGATAAAAACTGGTGCGTTTATGCTGTCCCAGGTCGAATTCGTCGAGCTCATGGCGCAGATTCAGCCGGCCGCGCCCGGCCAAGCTCCGGTACGACTCGTAATCCGGCAGTGCCCTGAACCCTGCAGAGGGTTCGCCCAGCCTCGCAGCTGCAGCGGCCGTCCGATACTCGATGAACCGCGCCACTCCTTCCTGCCACAGTTGAAACTCCAGGTACCGGTTGTCGGCCGACGTTAGATGTGCGGCCAAATCGGCGCGAGCCTCGGTGACTGCTGATAACGCCTGCCGGCGCCGGGCCGGAGTGGCATCGATTGCGCTGGAAAGTGTCTCAGCCAGCCGTTTGCTGGCCAACTGAACTGGTACCGAGTCGTAGGGAAAGGGGTAGTTGAGCATCCACATTCCGGTGGAGTCGTCACCGGCGAGGCCCAGCAGACCAACCCGGTGATAGTAGTCCGGTAATGAGTATTGCCACTGGTGGAAGTGCTCGTGCAATAGCGTCAGAACCCATTCGCTCGATGATTTCCCGGTGCGCTCCGCTGTGCCGACCACGATAGTCGGCAGGGCACCAACGGCCGGGAACGTCGCGAGGAGCGTGGGACTGAACACCCGCGGCCGGATCCAGATATCCAGTGCCAAAATCGAATCGTGACCAGACCGCGTGAACTCAACACCGGGCTCCGGGTGGCCCACGAGATACTCGGCGGAGTCAGTCACCAGCAGTATAGCTAGCGGCGTACGTTCCCATCCCGGCCAGATCCGGCTTCGAAGTCGCGTTGCCAAACGGACTACCTCAGCTAGTCGGGTCCGGTCCTGGGCGCCGAGCGGCTGAGGTGTTTGCGACAGCAGTGGTGTGGCAGTGGCCGCGTAGCAGGCAAGAAGGACAACCGCCGCGCGTGTCCCTGATGTTAATGTCTTCAGCAACACTCCATCGATCATTGGTCCCGCCGTCGGAGCTCCGCCAGTGCCAGCCCGATGGAGTTTTGGGATGCCACCAGTTCGCGCATCACCTGTTCCGAGCTCCTCGGTGGGCGTGGGCCTTGCTCCTCTCCTTCATCCAGGAACGGCCAAAGCTTTACCCAGACGGCTTCAGGCAGCACGGTCTCCAGGTACTCCAGTGCGGTTCCGCGCAGATAGCGGTCGCCCGTATGCAGGCCATGAAATGCCAGTCGAACCGTTTCGGGCGGAAGCGCCAGCGAGAGCAGGGTGAAGAGATGTTCCAGGCTCCGGTTGGTTCTCCCCCGCAGGGCTTCCAATTCCAGCGGCGAGGGCTCGTCTTCGGCCTGGTCGATCAGCTGCCGAGTTTCCCAGAGCCCTCGTTCCACGGCCATCTCCCGCTTCATCACGTCAAACACACGTTCACGATCAACCTGCAGGCCGGGAATCTCGCGTGACAGGTAGCTCAAGGCCCGGGCTGACCGATACCGCACCTCGAACCGACGGTCGCGCATGGCCTCGAACAGGGCGTCGAACGCCTCGGTGGTGGGATAGGCTGCCACGACGGCTATCAGGCGCCGGCGAATGGCAAAGTCCTCTTGCGGATCCAGCAGATGCCGCACGAATACGCCGGGGCCGGTGCCACCCACCATCCTGAGCGCTTTGATGGCGTGGGGTGCTACCTCATCCCAGGCGAGCAGCTCGATGGTGGCCTCGATCTCGTCAACGGTAATTGGGCTGGCTGAAAGCGCGCGCTGAATTTCTTCCCGGCTACCGGCCGCGATGGCTCCATGCAGTGAGGACGCAGGCGAATTGCCACGGGAGGGCAGCGGCGACGCCGGTTCGGTCACGCTCCGCGAAGTGGGATCGGGCCTTGGCCGGATCCCGCTGAGATCGAAGCCACCCACGGTCTGAAGCAGTGCGGAACCCTCATCGTGCAGGGGATCCGGCACCCCGCCGGTCCTGCGCTGGAGACTTCCCTCCAGGGCAGCTACGTAGCCGAGGTGCAGCCTGCGCGCCACCACCACCGCACCGAGGGAGAGCGCCACGGTCGTGCCGAGAAGAATCTTTCCAGCTGCCGCGCCGGTGAGCAGGAGTGCTGCCGCTATGAGAAGACCTCCCACAACATCGCCGACACGGGCGGCCCCGACGTCGATGAGAAGCTTGGTAGCGCGTTTTTCGCCGGGTGCTACCGGGGTGAACAGCAGCTCATACGCGGCGCGAAAGAGCGAGCTGCGGAGCACTACCTCGGCGCCCCGTGCCAGAAGCACAGGGACCAGACCAGGGATCAGGAATGCACCGACCGCGCCGATGGAGACACCGGCAGGGAGCAGAGCCGCGCTGCGGGCGATACCAAGCCTTTCGAACACTCTTCTGAGGGTGGTTACCTGAATCGAAATGCCGAGGAGGGCGGTCACAGTGTAGAAGGCGGCGAAGAGACGCAGCAGCTCTTCACCTGTGCGGGTGGCCGCAGCCGCACGAGCCTTGAAGACGTAGTCCAGCACCCCTTCCGCGGCGGAGGTCAGCGCCACGAGTAAAACGAGCCCGAGAAGATAGGGTGAGCCTCGAAGGATCTCTGCCGCCCCCCCTGGTGCGTCCCTTTCGAAAGCCGGCTCATCGGCCGAGGTTCGAGGCAGACCACCACGGTCCACCCCGAGAACAAGTCCGGCGGCAATCAGGTGCAGCATCGCTAGTATAGGGAGCATGGCGACGAGTGAGAGCGTGGCGCCGACGCGTTCGGGAAGGAGGCCGCCAAGCAAGCCCCCGACGGAGCCTCCTGCGGTGATGTGGCCGATGGTTCGGCGTGCGGTGCGCGGGTCGAAGCGCTCGTTGACGATCGCCCAGAAGCCGGAGACCAGCAGGGCCCCAAGAGCCGTAAAGTGAAGATAGAGCAGAATTGCGGCAGGACGGCGAGCCTCGAGTGCCAGAGCCCATTCCGCCAGCAACAGCAGCGCGCTCAGCGCAAGCAGCCGGGGGACGAGCCGGCTGGGGCGGCTGCGGGCCATGAGGCGGGCAAGTGCCACCGAAAGCGCGGCCGACAGCAGCGCCGCGATAATCACCATCGGCGGCAGTGAGGCGACGCCGAAGGTCGAAAGAAACAGCGCATCCCGGGTTGCCTTGCCGGCAATCTGGAACGCGATCATGACCGTGCCGGCTGCAGCCGCTGCGGCGACCGCAAGGCCGTCTGCGCGCATCAGAAACCGAAGCCGGCCTGCACGTAGAACCCAGTGCGCTCCTCACCGGCCGCAACCGCGGCCGAGATCGTGTTCTCCCGGCTCAGGTAGGCCAACCAGATCCCTCCCCCGAAAGCCGTGTGCCACTTATCGGAAGACTCGCCTTCCAGGAACACCCGCCCGGCGTCCGCCAGCCCGAACACCCCCACATCCGCAGGCAGAACCAGCGTGACCTTGGCAAGCGGCAAGCGGAGTTCGGCGTTGCCATACGCCGCGGCATCTCCGGCGTAGCGGTTCACCCGGCCCAGTCTTACCGTCGAAGGACCTCCGATGAAGGCGGCCTCAAAAAAGGGATAGCTTCCCCAGAGCTTGCGGCCACCGGCCCGAAGGGCCAGCGTGGGCTGGAAAGGTAGATTTGGGGTAAGGTAGGTGGCGATTTCGCCGTGTACTTCGCCAAAGGTACGGTCTACATGCCAAATGGCGGGATAGGCCCGGCCACCGAGCTCGAGTTTGATGCCCCGGCTGGCATTGTGAGGATGATCTCTGCTGTCGAACCGCAGGGCCAGCCCAGCGCCAAGCTCTCCAAAACTGCTGGCGCCGTAGAGATTGTCGAGCGAAGTGAGGAAGCGTCCGGGACGTTGGTCGGTGGAGGCGTACTTCAGGATCGGGCCAAACCGGAACGTAGTCCTGCCACCTAAGGGCAACACCACCGATGGAGCGATACTGAAAACGTCCTGAGTGACCCGGTAGAACTCATTGTTCCCGGGAGCGGAAATCTCATTCCCGAAGCCATGGAAGCTGATGACGTCCACCCCTGAAGCACGAACCTGGATCTCCCCGTGTCCGGTAGAGTTCTCCCGGTGGAGCTCGCCTCGATAGTCGAAACGGTACGTCTTGGGGCCGGTGGCAAATCCGGCACGGAACCGATGCCGGCTGGCGTAGGGGTCCTTCCGGAAGCCAAAGACGGTCAGCGCCCGCCCTCCACCTATCAGCAGGCCCATGTCAGGACCGAGAGACGCCCAGGTGCTCGAGGTCCACCGCTTACCCCAGTCTCTCGGCGGCAGGGCGCCTGGCTCTTTCGGTGGGGGGTTGTACGGACGGCGATCGATTCTGTTTGCGAAGCCACCGGTCCGCACCGGAGCACCCGGCTCATCGTAGAAACGCTCGTTGCCGCCGCGGGTGGAGTCGATCAACTCGTCCTGTCCCTCTTCTCCGAGGATGCGGAGTACGGGACCGCGGCCTGGCCCGCGGACCATGGCCACGTCGTCGCCTCCACCCAGGAAAATCCGGATCTCGCTCGTGCTCTGGCGGGCGAAGCGGCGCCGGAAATAGAAATCGTTCGTGTCTAACCCTCCTGCTGAGATCGTGAGCTCTGCCCCACCATCCCTCTGCCGGATCAGTGCGGCTCGATCGGTGCCCTGAGTTCCGTGGACATCGACCTGTCGGGCCAGAAGCTCGTAGTACCCGCGGGCCGCCTCCAGAAGTTTATCGCGCCGGGAGCGCAGAGCGCTGATGAGCAGGGCACCTCTCAGGGCGTAGTGCTCGGGCGGCATGGCTCGCACCGCTCGATCGATGACCTCGTCAGGGAGTGCCGCCTGGAGGCCGACTGCGACCGATTCCCAGTCCCGCCAGTCCAGCTCCACCAGAATGCGCCGGTCGAGATCGCGTCCGTTCCAGGTGGCGCCCGCAAGGTACGGATAGGTGGGCCCGAAGTTGGTCAGCTGGGGCGCGCTTTGTCGCGCGATTGCCAGGAGCAACCCGTCGTACTTGACGAAGGCCTGATCCCGGTCCTCGGGAATCGGGATCCAGCGGCGGGGAAGAGCCTCTCCGAATCGGGCCCAGCGCCACTGTCCGGCGTGCCGGTCCCAGTCGCCAATCAGCAGATCGAGCAGCCGGGCAGTAAGAAACGCCCGGGCATCCACTCGATCGTCCGTCGTGCGGGTAAGTCGGGCGAATAGTGTATCGGTAATGATGATTTCGGCCGCGCCGCCCCAACGGGCAGAGGGTCCCTCGGGCCCACCGATTCGTTCCTGCAGAAAACCCATTACGCCCGCAAACTCTTTTTGGAACTCTCCCATGCTGGGATCGTCGGGCAAGACGTAGAAGTGCGATTCGCTGTGCAGAATTCCGGCTGCCGCGAGCAGAGGCCCGACAATCAGTGGCGCAGTGGGAAGCGCGGAGCTGGTCTGATCCCGCACCACCTGACCCGCGACGGTCGGGCGCAGCTCGGGCGGCAAAGTGGCTGATGGGTCTTTGTCCACCGATCGAAACAAGAACTCGCGCCCACCGCGGGCTCTCAGAAGTAACGACCGGGTCTGCTGTCCGCCGCCCCGCGACAGGGTCTGGAGTCCGCCGGCGAACCTGCCGAGATCCAAAACCGGCACCGAGACTGGAGTGGTCCAGTGGGATCGATAATCCCGGCCCAGCACAAATCGGTGGAGTCCACCGGCCCGATAGTGCAAGCCCGGAGCCTGAAGCACCTGAGCTGGTCGGGTGCTGTCCACCTGCTGTCCGGCAAGTATGGGCACGGCCGAGCTCAGTATGACTGTACCGAACAACAGCTCTCTAGTAGGAATCATCTCCGCCCTCATTCTACCCTTGTCGAGAACACCTCGCGGCTGCCGCCCGCACCATCCGCGACCAGAACGGCGAGCCGGGCGCGTCCCGATCGGGGGATGTCCAGGCGGGCGAAGCCGCTCGCGTTTTTGGCGAACAAGGAACCGGGAACGGAGAATGCCCCGCCACTGTGGCCATAGATGCCCGTGCCGCTGACCAGATTGAGTCTGGCAGCGCCTCCTTTGATCACCTGGAGGTTGTGCTCGTGGCCCGCCGCGTCCAGCGCTGGTGGTGCGGCGCCAAACGCACGGCGGATCGCCGCGATCATGCGCTGATAGGCGCGAGATCCGATGTCCTGCCTGGAAATACCCTCCAGACGGGCGGTCGGATAAAGAGAGCCCAGCAGTGGAAGCGGTATCCACAGCGATGACTTGATCGACCGAAGGGGAAAGAGGTGCTCCCTCCAGCCGAAGTATCCCCCATGGACGCCACCCGATGCCAGTGGGTGATGGTGCGCCACCACGACCAATCGCCCCGCTGCGCCGAGCAGCGCCGTGCGAAGAGAGTCCACAATCTCCGACTCCGCATCGGTGCCGCAGCCGGAGTCCGGATGACGCGGCTTCGGACCTGGGTGAAGCCACCACTGCGTATCCAGCAACACGAGCCGGAGCCGCGGCCCGATGTCCATCACTGCCGGGCCTGGACACCCTCCACCGGGCTCGAGCGACGCCGCTCCCCGACCTGCGGAATCAATGAAAGCTTTCTGACGTTCTATCGCCTTCCAGCCGTCCACGCCGTGTTTGGCCCAATCGTGATTTCCCGGTACGAAGAAGCCGCGAGAGCCCGTGCCGGTAATCGTCTCCACCTGCGTGGCGAGGCTGATTTCGGCCCGAAGCCTACCCGGCTGCCCCGATGCCGGAAGCCCGCGCGGGTATGCATTATCCCCGAGGAAAACGACTACCCGTTCCGAGCTGCGCGACGCGAGATCCCGCCGCAGCGCCTCGAGCACCGGCTCGCCACCGGTGTGGGGCTTCCCGGCATCGCCGATCAGGTAAAGGCTGGTAGCGACTTCACTGGAAAGCAGCACCGGTACCGGCTCGAGCTGGGGTGGTGGCGGGCCGGCACAGGCAAGAGCGCCGGCAACCGCGACCGCATTAACTCCGCGGGCTCTTCGACTCACCGGAGGGCTGGATTACTCTCGAGTGCCTTGGACTTGCGTGCGTACTCGCGTCCCACCGCGAGAGCCAGGAGCAGCCAGACGCAGGTGAGCAGCAGATTGGCCCTGGCAAAACCGGTGGTCCCCAACTCGATGGAGGTTACGCCCACGAAAACCAGAGCCGCAGACAGCACGTCGCCCGCGCGCCAGAAGAACGAATCGATCGCCTGCTTGGCCTTGTACTTCTCATCCCGGCTGGTGGGGAGAAAGAGCACGTTTCGCACTGTATTCTGGATGGAATAGTCAGTGGCGTTCTCGGCGATCTTCACCATGCGCACCAGAGCGAGAACCGGCGCAAACGCGAGAATGGCGTAGCCGGCAAATGCCAGGACCGGCAGCACCATCACGCCCACCCGGACTCCAACATATTTGATGAGCCGTGAGACGATAAACAATTGCAGCCCCAGCGCTGTCAGACTGACAACGAACAGAAACTCGGAGTAGAACCTGCCGATGTACTCCGACTCCGAGAGTCCGCCCGCGCTTCCGCTCTGCACAGCCGCCCTGGCGGCGTCCACCACCGTGCGTCCCAGAATGTATTCGCCCGTCGTGTTTACCCAATTGACGAACGTGATCAGCAGCGCGATCAACAGAAGGTAGCGGTTGCCGAACACGAGCCGGAACGTGCCGGGCCGGGTAGCGGGCCCAACACCGGGAAGTGAGACCGTGAGCTTCTTCGCGTCCTCGACGGTCTGGATTTGATACTCACCGGTGGATGCGGGGAGCTCGGCCGTCGTCAGTCTGGAAGGGAGGTGGGCTTCATGTTGAGCCCGTTCCCGGGCATCCACCAGGTTGCTGATGGCCACCGCCAAACCCAAAAGGCCTGCGGCCACGAGCAGAAGCTGCGGCAGGCCGAACAGCGGAATCAGCCATCCGGCGAGTCTGGCCCCGAGCACTGCGCCCAGCGAAGCGCCCACCGCGACGATGGCAAAGAGGCGTTCGCCCTGCTCCTTGGTGTAAAGGTCGTTGGCGAAGGACCAGAACTGCGCCACGATCATCAGGTTGAAGATGCCGACCCAGAGAAAGAACACCACGGCGATGGGTACGTCACCCTGCGCCAGCCCATAGAACGCAACCAGGCACAGGATAAAGAAGGCGGTGACGGTGTTGAGCAGCCGTCGGCGGGGTAGCCGGTCCGCCAATGCCCCATACGCCGGCACCAATCCGAGCAGCAGGATTGCCTGGCCTGCCGCGAGATACGACTTCAGCTCCGGACCACCTTCGGTGGAAAGGATCAGTGCTTCCCTGACGGGTCGGATGCAGTAATACGTGGCCAGCAGCAGAAAGACGTTCAGGGCGAGAAGAATCGCCGTGCCGCCTTCTCCGTTTCTTACGTCGGCAAAGAGGCGGAGGGCGCGGTCCAGCTGCCCGGGCTGCTCGGAGCCCGGTGGCGCGAGGTCGAGGCGGCCCGTCATGTTTGCGAAACATGGGAAGAGCTGAACCTTCTCATGGCCCCATCGAGGCGAGCGGTGACGGAGTCTCTACCGGCTCCCACATCGCCTCCATGGTCTTGGTCAGGATGCGTTGGGAGTCGGTCTGGCCCGGGCGAGCTGCCTCGGGGTGATGCCGGTCCCACCACCGCTGCGCCAGCTCCCCGGTCCAGGCCAGCTCGGGAAGCGCCGCCAGCAGCCGGCGCGATAACTCCGCCGCGCTCTGCGGCCGCTCTTCGGGGAACTTGGCCAGGCAGTCGAGAATCACATGGTCGAGCGCAGCCGGTACCTCGAACTCGCTCAGCTTTGAGGGCGGAACTGGAATGGCGTTGGCATGCTGATACATAAGCTGGATGGCATTCGGGGCCTGAAACACCAGCCGCCCGGTCATGAGCCAGTAGGCGACGCACCCCAGGGTGTATATGTCCACGCGATGATCCGCTACCCGGTCACCCCGCACCATCTCGGGTGCTATGTAAGCCGGAGTGCCGGTCGTACTGTCGGGGGCGGTGAGCAGCGTCGCCTCTCTTCCACCTTCGTCCACTGCTTTGACCAGGCCGAAGTCCAGCACCTTCACGAAGTCGACCTCGAGTCCCAGGCGGCAGGTGAAAATGTTGGATGGTTTGATGTCTCGATGAACCAGCCCCCGGGTGTGCGCCTCGTGGAGCGAATCACAGACCTGGCGCAACAGGTGCACACAGCGTTCCGGTGGTAAGGGCCCAAAGCGCTCGACCAGAGTTTCCAGGTCGAGTCCATCGAGCAGCTCCATCACGAAGAAGAAGGTCCCGTCGTTCGCCACCCCGAAGTCATAGAGACTGATCGTGTGGGGTGAACGCAGCGATGCTGCTGCTTCGGCTTCTCGCCGAAAGCGCTGGATGATCACTCGTGCCGCGCCCGGCGAGCTGGAGCCCAGAATTTCAGGGCGGATCAGTTTCACTGCCGCGGGACGCGCCAGCATCTGGTGGGTGGCCCGGAACACCTCTCCCATTCCCCCCTTGCCGAGCGGCTCTTCAAGCCGATAGCTGCCCAGCTCGCGGGCTCGCCTTACCTGCTGGCCCAGGCCGTGGATGATCTGCACCGGCACAACCACCAGGAAAGCACAGATGAAATTCGGTACTGATGTCCAAAGCACGTAGAGCCAGCCGCCCAGGAACTCGATGCCGCGCAGCATCGACAGTGCCATTGCCAGCGGCTCGGTGGAAGCTGCCACAAGCGAAACCACCAGGGTTTTTCTCGGGGTGTTCGGCACTATTGCGGGATAGATGAGGATGGCGATGCAGACCCAGGAGACCCGCGGCACCAGTGGAATGGGAATCCAGTGCGTAAGGACTGAGATCAGCAGACACTGAAGGACGAGATATCCGGAACCGAGATCGATAAGTAGCTGCGGTTTGTGGCCGATCCTGCGGGCGAGGTAAACCATCGCCACGGAGCTCGCGACCCCGGCGCCTCCCACCAAGTTTCCCGGGAAAGGATACAGCGTGTCCATCCGTTCGCTGATCAGCCGGATGACAAAGTTGTTCATGACTGTCATGAACGCCCAGATCGATCCGAACACGATGCTGACGATTCCGACCCGCCGGCAGGTCTGAATCATCAGGTCACTGGGCAGACTGCGGTCCGGACTGGAGCTGCCCGGGATTCGTCCGGGTGTGGAGGGGCGGCGGCCGAGGAGGCGTCGCGAATTCATGAGCGTCAGGGCTAGGGGTTCATCCTAAGCCTACCACTCTTGGTGGTTCTGCGGAACACCGTCGGTTCGAGGTCGCCGTACGGTTGCCCCATGGGCGATTCGAGCGTACGTTCGTGCCAGGAGGTTCCGTCCTTCCTTGTAACCACCCGTACCGCCGACCCGAACTTGCCGCTCAGCCTCAGGTTACGGCTCGCGCTCAACTCATGAGTGGTGCCATCAGGTTCCCAGTAACACTCGGCCTCCTGATGCTGGCTTCCTGTGGGCGGCCCCGGGGACCCTCAGCCGAACCAACGCGCTGCGGACCGAGCGTCCCTCAAACAGCACAGCACCCGATCGCAACGCCGCCATCTTCGCTGGCCGGCGACTACGAGCTGATCCAGGTATCGACGCAGCCCGCCGGCGGCACCGTAGCCAGAGGGCGCCTTCATCTCGCACCGCTCGACTCCGCCACAAGAGCGCGGGCAGCGGGCGGTGCGGTGCGCGATCTAATAGGCTGGATCGAGCTGGCGATCGGGGATTCGGCTTGGCGGGCCGCTGTCGCCTCGCGCGATCCGAGTCGGCCCGGAGTTGTCGTTGCGGGACAGCGTCTCAGGATAGGGCATGCCGGATACCCGGGTGGCCTGACCCACAACCTGGAGATCACCGCGGTTGGGGCCGAGGGCTTCTGGGGCTGGTGGAGGTCTGATCTCGGTCTGGCAGTCACTGAGTCAGGCAGCCGCCGGGTACTTCCTGATCCTGCAGGATATTTCTGTGCCCTGCGGTTCGAACGGTAAGCCACGGCTGAGATGGCGAAGTCGCCCAAATCCAGCGCGGGACTGCTGCTTTACCGTCGCGCCTCGGCCAAACTGGAAGTATTCCTGGCCCACCCTGGGGGGCCTTTCTGGCACAACCGCGACGCCGGTGCCTGGACTATTCCCAAGGGTGTAGTTGAGCCCGGCGAGGAGCTACTCGCTGCGGCCTGCCGGGAGTTCGAGGAGGAGACTGGCGTGCGGGCCGTCGGACCTTTCCTCCCGCTTGGCAGCATCCGCCAGAAGGCGGGCAAGCTAGTGCACGCCTGGGCTTGGGAAGGGGTCGCCGACTCCGATCAAGTAACCAGCAATATCATGCGCACCGAGTGGCCCCGCGGCTCCGGGCGCCTCATCACCTTTCCCGAGGTGGATCGCTGTGCCTGGTTCGACCCGGCCACCGCGCGCCACAAGATCAATCCAGCACAGGCGGAGTTTATTGACCGCCTGGAGCTGGCGCTCGTCGGGCCCTACCCAGCTGCCTAGCGTTGTCTCTTTGTGAGCCAAGCCTGATGGCACGCCGACCCTGCTTCCTCTATCGTCTCCTGATGATAGCCGCAGCCGTAACGGCTCTCGCCGGTCCGACCGACGCGCAACAGCGGCCCCGGGCCCGCAATCTGGGAATCACACCTGGCGTGCTGCGTCCCGGCCTGCACAACGCTATCACCGACGTAGGCGGAGTCCGAGTGGGGCAAACCACGGTGATTCGGGGCGATTCGGTTCGAACTGGCGTCACCGCCGTACTCCCTCACTCGGGTAATCTCTATTTCGACCGGGTGCCGGCGGCAATTCATGTGGGTAACGGCTTCGGCAAACTGATAGGTGTCACCCAGCTGGCCGAGCTGGGCGAGCTTGAGACCCCGATTCTGCTAACCTGCACGCTGTGCGTCTGGAAAGCGGCTGATGCACTGGCCGCCTACCTTCTCGAGCTTCCGGGTATGGAAACAGTGCGCTCCATAAATCCGGTGGTAGGGGAGACAAATGACGGCTACGTGCTTAACGCGATCCGCGCCCGTCCGCTCTTGGCGGAAGACGTGCGCCAGGCTCTGAGTCGGGCCGCCCCCGGGGTAGTCGCCGAGGGGAGCGTTGGCGCCGGCACCGGCACCGTCGCATTTGGTTGGAAGGGCGGGATCGGCACCTCATCCCGCCTGACCGCGGCGCCGGATAGCGCGTGGACCGTAGGGGTGCTGGTGCAGTCCAACTTCGGCGGCGAACTCCAGATCCTCGGTGTACCGGTCGGTCGGGCGCTGGGTCGGGGTGGAGTGAAGCCGCGGACCGGGTCTCAGGGTGAGCGCGGGTCCATCATGATAGTAGTAGCAACCGACGCTCCGCTGTCGGATCGGAATCTCCGTCGTCTGGCCAGCCGCGCCATGCTGGGCCTGGGCAAGACCGGTTCGGCAGCCTCCAATGGGTCGGGCGACTACGTTATCGCGTTTTCAACCAATCCGACCGTCAGACGGGATGCGCGCCAGACTAGGCATGTCATAACGGAGCTGGCTAACGAGGAGATGTCGGGTCTCTTCCAGGCAACGGTGGAGGCAACGGAAGAGGCCATTTATAACTCCTTGTTTGCCGCCAGCGAGGTCAGCTCGCGAGGCGGCACCGTAGAGGCGCTACCGGTGGACGAAGTCCTCCGCATTCTTCGCGGCCATCGCGCCTTGCGCTGAGGTGAAACCGTTTGCCGATCATTTCTCCCGGCTGGCTCCCGCCTACGCTTCATGGCGGCCTCGCTACCCCGAGGCACTGTTCGACTATCTCGCCTCGCTTGTGACCCGCCGGGATTGTGCCTGGGACTGCGCCGCTGGGAGCGGGCAGGCTTCAATCCCCCTGGCGAGCCGGTTCAGGCACGTCATCGCCACCGATATCAGCGCTTCGATGATTAGCCAAGCTCCGTCTCATCCCGGGGTCCACTACCGCGTTGCACCAGCCCAAGCCAGTGGCCTGGGCAACGAGACGATGAATCTGGTTACGGTGGCCCAGGCACTTCACTGGCTGGATACCGACGAATTTTATGCGGAAGCTCGGCGGGTCCTGATGCCCGGCGGCGTGTTGGCAGTGTGGACCTATGGCCTCCAGACTATAGACGGAGCTGGTCTCGACCGAGAGCTAGCCCGCTTTTACAGCCACGTCGTCGGTCCCTACTGGCCCCCAGAGCGAGCTCACGTCGAAGCCGGCTACCGCACCCTCGCCTTCCCGTTCACTGAGCTCGATCCACCGAGCTTCGGCATGAAGGAATACTGGACGCTGTCTCAGCTCCTGGAGTATCTCCGCACCTGGTCGGCCACCGTTCGCTTTCGCGAGCTGGTGGGATCCGATCCAGTCGATGGGCTCCGGCGGGAGCTGGCCACTCATTGGGGAGACCCCACCTCGGTGCGGCAAGTCAGCTGGCCGCTGAGCCTCAGGGTCGGGCGCAGGCCGTGACCGGGCTGCCGGGCCGGTGCAGGGCTTCTCCGGCGGCGTAGTGACTATACCCCCTCTCTGTATTATATTAGGACGTCCTCTACAGATCCTGGAATGAAGATTCTCGACGATTGCTCGTCCGCCGTACCGTTGCGTGCCGGTGCTGGCTCTCCCATCCTCGTTGTGGACGATGAGGGGTCGGTCCGGCGCTTCGCCCTGCGGGTGCTGGAGCGGGAAGGGTATGGCGTGGTCGAGGCCCAGGATGGGGTGGAGGCCTTCGAGCTGATAAAACAGGGATTTCAATTCGAGGCGGTGGTCTCAGATATAGTCATGCCTCGCATGAACGGTGTCGAGCTGGTTCAGGTGCTTGCTACCACCCATCCCCACCTCCCCGTGATCCTCATGTCGGGACATGCCACCGCTGCCCTGGCGGAGCTCGGCATTACAGCTCCGTGTGCCATTCTACCCAAGCCTTTTCCGGCCGAGCGGCTATTGCACGAAGTGAGGCGGTGCACCGGCCGGCGGGAGTCGGCATAGAGCTCTGTACAGCCGCGTCCCTAAATAATTCGACAGTCTCCGTAGTCCCTCCTCGATGCGCCGCACCGGTCATGGCCTGGCTCAGCTATTGCTGGGACGGTACCAGAACGCCCGTCACTGGGTTTTTGGTTACCTCTTACCGTTAGCTGGCTTATACATTCCCGAGTACATCGTTCGCGGTGAAGCAGACTGTGGCGGTGGAGAACGCCAGGCCGGTACGCTTACAGAAGTAGGAAACAATGCCGCTGATTTCGCGGAAGCAGCTTTCTGCTCTAGTCATTGGAATTACCCTTGCATGTAACGATGGGCCCAGTGGGTTGAGCACGGGTAACCTTTCGATAACTGTAGCTGGACTTCCCGCCGGCTCCTCCGCGGAGCTCGCCGTCACCGGGCCGGAAGGCTATAGCCAGGGAGTTACCGGCACCCAGACCCTCGCGGGGCTTTCCGCCGGCTCCTACACGGTAACCGCCAGCGATGTGACTGTCGGCTCAGCTCTTTACAGTGGGACGCCTGCCACCCAGACGGTATCGGTAGCCGGCTCTACTGCCATCGCTTCGATCCTATACTCCACGGGGGGCGGGAATCTCAGCGTTACAATTACCGGCTTGGGTACCAGTGGCAACGCAGCGGTGACAGTCAGCGGGCCCAGCAACTACAGCCGAAGCATCACCGCATCCGAGACCTTGGGCGGACTCACCCCGGGCACGTATACCGTTGCCGCGGAGAACGTCATTGCCAGCGGCGGCACACCCCATACGCCAACCCCGGCCACGCAGGAGGTCAGAGTTCCTGCAACGGGGGCTGCTACCGCCGGCATCAGCTACGCGCCTCCCGATAGCGGTCCGCTCAACTTGCGTATTGCCGGGCTGTATCTCACGCAGAGCGCCCAGAATTATGATGGTAGCGTTCCTCTAGTAAAGGATCGGAATGGCTATCTGCGAGTGTTCGCAGTGGCCAGCCGTACCAACGTCGCTGCCCCGGCCGTCCGGGTCCGGATATACAACAGCGCAGGTGCACTGGCCTCAACTGCCCTGATACCCGCGCCCGGCCCATCGGTGCCCACGTCGGTCGACGAGAGCGCACTGATGTACTCGTGGAACACGCCCGTGTCGGGCACGTTCATCCAGCCCGGCTTCCGGGTCGATGCCGAGGTAGACCCAGCGGGCACCGTGGCTGAGATCGATGAGAGTGACAACCTGCTGGCGCCGGCCGCGCCGGCTGTTCGGACCGTACCAGCCGTAAACCTCACCTTCGTCCCCGTCATTCAGCAGCGACATGCAGCGCGGGGGGATGTGGGTAACGTGACGGACGCCAATCGAGACGAATTCCTGGCGCTTACCAGGAAGATGCATCCCGTGGCGGCCTACAACGCCGTTGTCCACGCACCGTATACCACTACTACTCCGGATACCCTGCAGGACGATAACGGCAACCATGCCTGGTTGACTGTGCTGGAGGAGATCGAAGCCCTTCGGGTGGTGGAAAACTCCTCGCGCTATTACTACGGGGTGGCAAAAGTTTCCTATAGCAGTGGCGTTGCCGGTGTGGCCTATGTGAGCAACGGATCCAGCGAGCGGAGCGCGCTGGGATGGGACCACCTGCCGAGCGGTGCGGCCGTAACTGCGCACGAGCTGGGACATAACTGGGGCAGGAATCATGCGCCCTGCGGTGGTCCGGGCGGGGTGGACAATGGCTATCCGCACCCCAACGGCAGTATTGGGGTGTTCGGGCTGGATGTCGCTGCCCAGGCTTTGAAGCCGGCCACCATGAGCGACATCATGGGCTACTGCGAGCCCAAATGGATTGGCGACTACACCTACACGGCCGTCATGAACCACCTCATTTCGCCCCCACCGAGCGCTTCGCCGATTGCCGCCGGGGCGGTACAGCCCTGTCTGTTGGTATGGGGCCATGTTCGAGATGGTGAGTTAGTTCTGAAGCCGTCCTTTCTGGTCAACACCCGTCCGAGCCTGCCTCGCCGGCCTGGCCCGTTCACCGTCGAAGCCAGGGCCGAAGACGGAGCCAATCTCTTCAGTTTCGGTTTCGCGCCAAGTGAAGAAGCCGACGGCCTGAAGAATCAGCAGAGCTTCGTCTTTGCCGTGCCATTCTCGGATGTTCAGGCGGCGCGGCTCGCTAGCCTGAGGCTTACGGGGCAGGGTCGTCAAGCCGTTCGGAGCAGGGCAACCCTGGCGGCGAGCGCGCAGATGGGCGCGGGCCCAGGCGTGGATTCCGTCCAGGTTCGCCGTCAGTCGGGCGGCAGGGTAGGACTACAGTGGGATAACCGTGCCCATCCAATGGTGATGGTGAGGGATGCCAAAACGGGTGAGGTCCTGTCGTTCGCCCGGGGTGGAAGTGTTCAGGTCGCCAGCAACAAGTATGAGTTGGACCTGGTGTTGTCGGACGGCATCAGGAGCAGAGTAAAACGAGTGGCGGTCGCGCCGTAATGCAGTCCCTGGGTACAACCCTGATGCTCGCGCTCGCCGCCTGCACCTCGCGCCGCGAGGCGGCACCGGTAGAGCGGTCCAACCAGTCGGTGGCGGCTTCCGAAATGGCCATCAGCCTGGAGCGCACTCCCTGCTTCGGGAGCTGCCCGGTCTACGCGATCTCGGTATCGCCTTCCGGTGAGGTGAAGTACGAGGGGAGGGCCAACGTACGGTTGGTCGGAACGGCTGTCGGCCAGATTCCGGCCCGACGGGTCGAGGCTCTGCTGATCGAGCTCGAGCGGGCGGGGTACTTCACTTTCGCCGAGCGGTACGCATTGTCGGAGCCCACCTGCCGGCGCTACTCCACCGATTCTCCTTCCGCCATCAGCTCGGCCACTTTCCGAGGGCGCACCAAACGGATCGAGCACGACTACGGATGTGGCGGAGTGCCCGGCGCCCTCATGGTTATGGAGCAGAGAATCGACGAGGTGCTGGGCTCAGATCGTTGGACCGGGCGGTGAGGCCGGAAGCGGGGAAGGCTTGAGCATACGGCCTCTCGGTGCCGGTTGGCTTGGAACACTCGCCTCGGCCAAGAGAAACCCAGTTTTTATCCTGCCGCGCCGGCCCGCTTACCGCCTCTGAGCCGGATCCAGCCGGTCCCGCACCGCATCTCCCAGTAGCGTCGCGGCAACTACTACCAACACCAGCGCCACTCCCGGCGCGGTAGCCACCCAGGGCGCATTGACCAGCGTATCCCGCCCGGAAGCAATCAGGTTTCCCCAGGAAGGTGTGGGCGGCTGCACGCCAAGGCCAAGAAAGGAAAGTCCCGCTTCGAGCATGATGGCGTTCCCCACCCCAAGCGCCGCAGCTACTATGACGGGAGTCAAGGCGTTAGGCAGGATGTGGCGCACCAGAACGCGGGGCCCTCTCACGCCGAGGGCCACCGCGCTCTCCACGAATGGCCGTGCGGCCAGGGTGCGGACCTCGCTGTGGACCAGGCGTGCGATGGTCATCCAACCGGTGAGCCCCAGCACCATGATCACCAGCGCCGCGCTCGGCTGCCATAGTGAAGCGAGCAGCAGCAGGAGCACCACCCGGGGCAGGGCCAGGGCAAAATCGGTGAGCCCCAGCAGCGTGATGCCTACCCTACCTTGCCAGAATCCAGCAGCTGCGCCGACGGCCAGCCCGATCGCAACCGAAAGCAGCACGGCCAGGAGCCCGACGCCGAGCGACACCCGCGCACCGAACACCAGCCGGGCCCATACGTCTCGTCCGAAGCGGTCGGTGCCGAGCAGATGGAAGGTGCCGTGCTGGTCAGTGCTGAGCGGCGGCAGAAAGCGGGTGGCCACGATATCGCGCTGGAGCGAGGGATCTACGGCAACCAGCGGCGCGCACAGTGCCAGGAGCAGGGCAAGCAGGAGCACCGCCATACCGAAGCGGGCTCGCGGGTCGCGCAGGAAAGAGCTGTCGCGGGCTCGCAGCAGCCAGTGCTTTTCCATCTATGCTGCGCCGGCCGAAGGCTCTGCCGCTCTCAGCCTCGGATCGGCCCACGCGGTCAGTGCTTCAGCCATGAGGTTACCGAGAACAACCAATGTGGCGCTTACCGCGGTGGCCGCCATGATCACCGGGTAGTCTCGTGCCCCCACTGCCTCGACCATGATCCGGCCAACGCCCGGCCAGGCGAATATGGCTTCGATGAACACCGCCCCGGAAAAAAGCGCCGGGAGGGACAGGCCGAGCAAAGTGAGCACCGGAACCAAAGCATTGCGGAGCACGTGCCGCACGACGACCTGCAGAGGAGACAAGCCCTTGGCCCGGGCAATCGCGACATGGGGAGCGTTCCGCACGTCCAGCATTGCGCCGCGTACGTACCGTGCGGTTCCTCCGAGACCGATGAGGGTGAGGGTTGTGAGGGGGAGAGCAAGGTGCCGAAGCCGGTCAGCTACCCGGTCCCAGCCGGTAAGGAAGTCCGCGTCCAAACCTGCGGCGCCAAAGGCCGGCAGCGCGCGCATCCAGTAGGTGAAGACCATTACCAGCATGAGACCCAGCCAGTAGCCCGGCACAGCAAAGAGGGTGACCGTGACCACGGATAGCGTGGTATCGAGACGGCCGCCCCGGGTCGCTTGGATGGCTCCCACGATAATGCCGATGACGTAACTCAGAACCAGTGACAGGCCCACCAGGCTCACGGTGGCGGGCCAGGCGGCCGAGACCATTGCCCGCACTGGCCGCCCCGTGGCGATGCTGCTGCCCCAATCACCCCGTAAAAAGCGGCTCAGCCAGGTGGCGTACTGATCCGGCAGAGGCCGGTCGAGGCCAAGCGCTTCACGTTGGGCGACGAGCTGCTCTGGTGTTGCGGTGGGCCCTACCAGCAGCAGCGCGGGATCGCCGGGGGCCATCCGGATGAGGAAGAACATGAGGGTCACGACGCCCATGACGACGGCCATGCCGGCCAGCGCCCGTCGGACGAATGTTCGAAGCATGCGTAGAATGTAAACGATGGGGCCGACAACACCGCTGCACCTTGTGCCGCCGGGGAGATAAACTTCGCTGTGCTTCGGACACGACACCTAATCATTCTGGTTCCGGTTGTGGTCTCCGCTTGCGGCTCTGACGCAAACCGGCGAGGCGATACCGTGCTCTTCGCGTCCGGCGCGGATCTTCAGAGCATCAATCCGCTGCTCACCAACCACCCACTCGCCCGCCAGGTGCAGCGCTATGTCCTGCTCACCACGCTCGCGCGGTACGACAGTGCTCTGAGTCCGAAGCCGTACCTCGCCCGTTCCTGGGACTGGTCGCACGACCGCCGCCAGCTCACCTTGCACCTGGAGACCGCCGTCCGGTGGCACGACGGGCTCTCCACCACCGCACCTGACGTGGCGTGGACCCTGCACACTGCCCGGAACCCCGCTACCGGGTATCCCCGTGGCCGCGAGCTGGCGGCCCTCGACTCGGCACTGGTACTGGACGACTCTACCGTTCTGCTCAGGTTCGATCAGCCGCAGTTGCGTTTCCCCGACGTCCTCACCGATCTCGCTATCTTGCCGGCCCACCTCTTCCGTGGGGTATCCCCGGCGGACTTGCGGCAGGCAGCCTGGAACCGCGCTCCGGTGGGTAACGGCCCGTTTCGATTCGTGGCTCATGAGCCGAATCGGCGCTGGGTCTTCGCGGCAAATCCTGACTTCCCAGCGGCGCTGGGGGGGCCGCCCCGCCTGCGACGGTTGATCGTAGTTGTGGTGGATGAGCCGACAACAAAGCTGGCGGCGCTCACATCGGGTGAGCTGGACTTCGCCGGCATCCAGCCGGCCCATGTCGAGTTCGTGCGTCGTGACTCCAATCTTGCGGTGGTGAGCTTTCCACTGCTATGGACTGAAGGGATTGTGTTCAATTCTCGCCGGTCCCCGTTCGACCGCCACGAGACCCGGCGCAGGGTCAGCGATGCGATCGACCGCCAGGAGCTTGTCGATGGATACATCTACGGATTCGGAACCCCAGCGCTCGGGCCGGTGCCCCCGACGGCTCCCGGATACCTTCCGGTCGCTGCAGGGGCGCATAGCTCCGGGGCTGCCACCGGACCAGTACGGTTCGAGCTGCTGACCGTGGGCAGCGGCGAAGCAGCCCTGGAGCAGATGCTGCAGGCCCGTCTCCGGCCGGCGGGGTTCGACATCACCATCCGGCAGCTCGAGCTCTCCGCATTTCTGGGGCGGGTGTACGGCAGGGTGCCAAACTTCGAAGCCGCTGTGCTGGGCATCCCCGGTGATCCAGGGCTGGGGTATCTGGCGCCCCTTGCCGCGCTCAGCGGCTTCGACGCTCCGGCCGACCCCCTGGCGGCTCAGAGGATGTTCGCCGATTCAACTCCGGTAGCATTTCTCTACCACTCTCGCGGCGTTCAAGGGATGAACCGGCGGGTGCGTGGCGTTACGATGGATCTGCGGGGAGAGCTGCCAACGGTGCATGATTGGTGGGTGGCCCATTGAGCGGCGCCCCACCGAACCCCCGGCCGGCCTTCAGCGCCGCAGCGCCGGTGCGCCTCGACCTTGCTGGCGGGTGGACCGATGTTCCACCATTCTCCGAGCGCGAGGGTGGTGTGGTGGTGACCGCTGCCATCCGGCTGTTCGCGCGGGCCGAGGTGCGTCTTGGTGGAAGCGGAATCCGGCTGGTGTCGGAAGAGCTCGGCGACGAGCTCCAGATACTCGATTCGGCCGGATTGATCAGGGACGGCCGCTTGGAGCTCCTCAAGGCCTCCCTCCGGATTCTGCCGGTGGGTGCATGCACTCTTACCACCCGTTCCGATGCGCCCCCCGGGTCCGGCCTCGGCAGCTCCGGTGCGCTCGATGTAGCGCTCGTAGCCGCTCTGTCAGCTGCCCGTGGCGAGAGTCCCGACCCGGTGGAGATAGCCGAACGCGCGTATCACCTCGAGTCGGTGGAAGCCGGCATCCCTGGGGGACGTCAGGATCAATTTGCGTCATCACACGGCGGGTTTCTGCGTCTCGACTTCAAAGACCCCGATTCGGAGCTGCGGCGGGTGAAGCTGGACCCCGGGTTCAGTGATGAACTCGGCCGCAGGATGGTGCTGTGTTACACCAGCGCCTCGCGCTTCTCCGGCAGTACTATCGATCGCGTGATGCGCGCTTACGATCGGGGAGAACCTGATGTAGCCCGCGCCCTGCATGGCCTCCGCTCCGTGGCCGAGTCCATGGAGGCCGCGCTTTCCTCCGCCGACTTCGCGCTGGTCGGCCGGCTGCTGAGTGAGAACTGGATCCACCAGCAGGCGCTGGATCCTCACATGCGCACTGAAGAGATGGCACGGCTGGAGCGCGCAGTGACCGCCGCGGGAGCGCTTGGTGGCAAGGCCGCGGGCTCCGGAGCGGGCGGGTGCATGTTCTTCCTTGCGCCGGACGATCCTGGCCAGGTCCTGGAAGCCGCCCGAAGCTGCGGTGCTACACTGCTGCCGGTCCGCTGGGCCATGTACGGGGTCCGGCCGTGCTGACAGCCGAAGAGCTGAACCTGCGTCGCAGCGGTATCGCGGCAGCTCCGGAGCTGGCCCAACTGCTGGATCGGCTGGTTGCCCGCGCCGCGCCGGTGCTCCAACGAATGCCTCCGGTCCCCCGACACAAGGCACTGCTCACGGTTGACGGCGGCGTGTGCCCCGACGACGGCACCCGCCTGGAGTTCGACCCCTGGAGTCCGGCCGAGCACCGCTGTCCCCGCTGCTCGAGACTGTTTGGTGGAGAGCGCCACGACCGTGCCTGGGCGCACTACCAGCACCTGTGGCTGGCCGAACGCGCGGCCCACCTGGCGGCCGTAGCGGCGTTTGCGGGACGTGACGACGCGGCCCGCGGCGCCAACCAGCTGCTCCGGGGGTATCGCGGCTACCCCGACTATCCCAACCGTGACAATGTCCTCGGGCCCAGCCACCTGTTCTTCTCCACCTATCTCGAATCGATCTGGATCGGCAACTATCTCGCCGCGGCAATGTTGCTCCGCGAGGGAGGTCTGCTGGAGGACGCCACCGCGGAGGTGGTCGCGATGGTGGCTGATGAAGCCGCCAACGTCATCGGGGAGTTCGACGAGGGACTCTCCAACCGGCAGACCTGGCACAACGCCGCCCTGGCGAGCATCGCAGTGTGGTTCGAGGACGAGGAGCTGGCGTCGCGGGCTATCGGGGGGCCCAGCGGCATCGTCACCCATCTCCTTCAGGGGTTCGGCGAAGACGGAATGTGGTACGAGGGAGACAACTACCACCTATTTGCACTCAGGGGTCAGATGCTGGCGATGTGGTGGGCGCGCTTGGCCGGCGTCGATCTCCTGGCCGACCAGCGCCTCGCTGACCGGCTGGCTCACGCGCTACGCGCTCCCGCGACTACGGCGTTACCCGACTCGACGTTCCCGGCTCGGAAGGACTCGCGCTTCGGAGTGTCACTGGCGCAGCCGATGTACCTCGAGCTTTGGGAGATCGGGCTGGCGCGAGTGACCGCGACCGGTGATCCGAATAGCGACCTTTGGAGTTGGCTCCGGCAGCTGTACCAGACGCCGGCACCGAAGGCTCAGACCTTCGACTCGTATCTGCACGAGGCCGGCGAGCCGGATCCTGAGCAGCGCACCCGGGCCGATCTGTCATGGTGGGCGTTGCTCGAGATGGTACCCTCATTTCCGTCGGACCCGCCGGCATGGACTCCCAGGAGTACCTTCGTGGAGGGACAGGGGCTCGCCATACTGCGGGAGGGAAACCGGTACGCCAGTCTGGAGTGCGGCCGGTTCGGTGGCGGCCACGGCCATCCCGACCGGCTGAATCTCATCGTCCATGCCGATGGCGAGTACTGGTTACCCGACTTCGGTACCGGGTCGTACGTGGCCCGGGATCTTTACTGGTATCGCTCCACGCTGGCTCATAACGCACCGCGACTCGACGGCGCCTCGCAGCGGCTCGGCGACGCGGTCTGTGATAACTTCGACGAGAGCGGCCGATGGGCCTGGGCTCGGGGACGATACGGACAGCTGGCGCGCATAATGGTGGCGGGCCCGGATTATATCCTCGATATCGTCGAGCTCAACGGTACCGAGGAGCGAGTTCTCGAGCTACCCTGGCACCTGAGTGGCCAGGTGGAAGTGGAGCCGTCGGGCAAGTGGCTGGCGGATGAGGTGGCGGACGAATTCGTACGCCAGATGGAACGGCTGGCCGTGGAGCCGGGTACAGGGCGCGTGCTTCGCTCGCGGGGAAGCAAGGCAACAATGAGCCTCCACCTGGTCTTCGAAGGAGAGTTGCTCCGCGCGGTAGCACCAGGCGCGCCTGGAACCACGGAGCACGCCATGTTCTACATCATGCGGGCGCGGGGCAGGAATCTGCGTCTGGTCTCGGTTCTGGAATCCACCACCGGCGAGAGGGTGGTGCGGGCGGTTCGGTTGAACGGAGCAGCGATCGAGGTTGAGACCCGAGCCGGAGTCGACCGCCACGTGCCGACCGCAGAAGGCTGGGAAATTCAGACGGTAGACCGAACCCAGAGGCTTGCGGGGAATCGCCGAAACCCGCCAGCATTCGAGCCGCTGGTCCGTCATGACCGTCCGCTGGTTGCCACTGGCCGGGCGCAACATATCCTGCGTCCTCCCGCGCTGGATGGGACTGTCGACGGCTTCGAGCAGGAGGAGCTACTCCAACTCGATCACGAAGACCAGTACCGCCGAAGCGAGGAACCCTACGCCGGCCCGGAGGAGTTCTCCGCTACCGTCGCCGTTAACTGGAGCGACGAGGCGCTGTATCTGGCTGTGGATGTGGTGAAGCCGGAGGTGATTGTCCGGGACCCGAAAGCTCAGCCGCTTCGGCTTGACAACGAACCTGACGAGATCCATGCAGATGGGGTCCAGGTCTACGTGAAGCTTCCACTGGAAGATCTCGGGACCGCGTTCCTGGTGGTGCCGTCCACCGAAGGTGGAAATCTGATCACGCGGGGTATTCCCGGCTCGGCCGGCTCGGCCGAGATGGTAGAGGGAAGCTGGACCGCCACGGCTCGAGGGTATCGGCTGACACTCGGCATCCGGCCTCCTGGGTGGAGCAACGTGCGCCGCGGAGACGAGATCGGGTTCGATCTGCTGGTGAACGAGATGCAGTCGGGACGTCTTAGACGCGCGGGACAGCTGGTGTGGAGCGGTGGTGGGGGCTGGGTGTGGTTGCGGGGCGACCGACAGGATCCGGCCAGGTTCGGCAGACTCGAGTTGCGCTGAAGCTGTACCACTAAACGTTCGCCCACAGGGCGGCGGCGAGGTCCCTTGAACCAGCACGTCGCAGGCTTCACGTCCACCGGCAGCAAGCGCCCCGAGAGCGTCTTCGGCGCGCAGCAGCCGGATCTACCTTCCCGTATTGTGCGGTCCTCGGGCTGCCAGGTGTGGGATGAGCAGAATCGCGAATATACCGACTACATCATGGGGCTTGGCTCAGTGGCGCTCGGGTATGCGAACCCCGAAGTAACCCGTGCGGCCACGCAGGCGATTCACGACGGCGTAGTCGGACCGCTCCCCCCAGTGCTGGAAGAAGACGTTGCTGCTCAGATTTGCCGGCTGATGCCCTGGGTCGAGCAGGTGCGCTTTCTCAAGACCGGCGCCGAGGCAGTGGCTGCCGCGATACGCCTGGCGCGCGTTGCCACCGGGCGCGACCGGATCCTCGGCTGTGGCTACCACGGTTGGCTCGACTGGTGTCAAACCGCGGAAGGCGTCCCCGGTTCCACCCGTGAGCTCTATGCTGAGCTTCCCTTTAACGACCCGGCGGCATCACGACAGCTCATCCGGGCCGCCGGTGACAGCCTGGCAGCAGTTGTGTTTGAGCCGATTGTGCTCCGGGAGCCGGATCCCGAGTGGCTCGCCGTGCTCAGGGAAGAGACCGAGCGGGCCGGCGCGCTCCTCGTGGTGGATGAAATCAAGACCGTCTGCCGTCTCGCCGTGGGTGGGGCCTGCGAACGGTACGGAATCCGGCCCGACCTCATCGTCATGGGAAAGGCTATCGCCAACGGCTTTCCGCTGGCCGCCGTTGGCGGGCGCAGGCAGGCAATGGCCGGAGTTTCCCGCACCTGGATTTCCTCCACGTTGGCTACCGAGTTCGTTTCGCTCGCCGCCGCGCGTGCAACCCTCGACGTGATGGTAGCCCGCCGTGTGCCGCAGCACCTCGGACGGATCGGCGGCCTGCTCCTGGCAGGGCTCACTGCCCTCCAGCGGGAACATCCCCAGCTGATCACGGATGTGGGCGGCATCCCGGAAATGTGCTTCCTCCAATATGCTGATCAAGACGTCTCGCAAGCCATCACGGCGGAGTGTGCGCGCGCGGGGATTTTGTTCAAGCGATCAGCCTACAACTTCGTTTCACTGGCGCATGACCAGGCTGTAATTGACGGCACTCTTCAGGTGCTGGCCGAGGCCCTCTCTGCCGTGGCAAAACCTGCCTAGATTGGAACTCCGGCCGGCCCGGCCGCGATTCAGGCGGCCGAGTGATCGGGCCGCCGCTCGCAACGAGTTCCAGGAGGTTCTATGTCCGGGCGCAAGCAGACTGTAGACGACCTCGACGATGTGGATGACGAGGATGGTGCCGTCGAGGAGGAGATTTCGCAGGAAACAGATCTTACGCTGGTGGTCGAATCAGCGGAGGAGGCGATTATGGGGAAAGATTTTGATGCTGAGGGGCTGAGTGAGGAGGAGGAAGAGGCATAGCGGCTCTCATCGACGTACACGCACACTTTCTGCACGACCGTTCGCCCCGAGGCGACTGGCAGGAGCGCAACGCCAGCCGCTTGCGGGCGGGCGAGCGGGTAGGAATCACCGCTCACGTGGCGTCGGTCCTGGGTAGCTGGGGACTGACGTCTCCGATCTACTTTCCCTCTCCTGTTGACATCGAGTACGGCAACGATTGTCTCCTCGCGCTCCAGCGCGCGCATCCCACTCGCATCCGCGGTTACTGTGTCGTCAATCCCAACTTCCGGGACCACGCGGAGGCCGAGTTACGGCGTTGCCTGGGCGAGGGGATGATCGGCATCAAGCTCGCCGCCAGCCGCAGGGCGAACGATCCTCTGCTCGATCCGATCTGCCGGATAGCTGCACACTACGGCGTGCCCGTGCTGCACCACATCTGGCAGCATCGGCAGCGGGAATACCCCGGTCAGGAGGCCTCCGACGCCGTCGAGCTGGCCCAACTGGCGAGGCGCCACCCCGACGTCAACTTCGTGCTGGCGCACATCGCTGGGGGCGGCGACTGGACCTATTCCCTGCCCGCCGTGCGGCACATCGCCAATCTCTTCGTGGATTTATCCGGCAGCGGCGTCGACGGTGGTATGCTCGAAGCCTGCGTCGAGTCTGTGGGTGTCGAGCGCCTTCTCTGGGGTTGCGACCTCACCATCGACACCGGTTGGGCCAAGCTTCGGTACCTGGAACACATACTTCCGGATTCTGACCTGCAGCTGGTGAGATGGCGCAACGCCGCTCGCATCTTCCCTCCCGGTGCCTTCGAATCCGACTGATGCGACTCGACGTCAACACTTTCCTCGGCGCGTATCCCTTCCGGCGGGTGCCTGGTACCTCACCAGAGGCACTGCTGCGGGCCATGGATCGGGTGTCGGCCGACCGGGCCTGGGTAAGTCATCTGCCCGGGATTTTCTGGCGCGATCCGGCCGCCGGCAATCCCTGGCTTTACCAGACCGTCGAGCGCTATGACCGATTCGAGCCCGTGCCCGCGGTGCACCCCGGCATGGCGGGATGGGAGGGGGTAATCGCCGAAGCGCGAGAACGCGGAGCCCCAGCGGTTCGTTGCGACCCGACGTACTACGGCATCGATCCAGTCGGCGCCGCGATGCGCTCGCTCGTTCAGAGGTGCTCGGCAGAAGATGTGCGGCTGATGTTGGCTGTGCGCCTTGAAGACGCCAGGCAGCGGCATCCGAACGATCGAGCCGGCGAGCTTCCCCCCTGGGCGGTGCGGACGCTGATCCGGAGCGCTCCTGGTATACAGCTCTTCGTCACGCACGCCGACCGGCCGTTCATTGAAGAGGTGCATTTCGGATCCACTCCCGCAGAATCCAGCCGGATACTATGGGACATCTGTTGGATCTGGGGCCCGCCGGAGGATCATCTGGAAACGCTGCTGCGGACGGTGGGGGTGGATCGTTTCGTCTTCGGCACCGGGCAGCCGCTACGGTTGCCCGAGACCTGCGTGGCCAAGCTGGATCTGCTGGATCTCACGCCAGAGCACCGGAGGGTGATCGAGAACGAGAACGCTCTCAGGGTGAAGCCCGCATGGCCAGCCTGAACGATCGGATCGACGGTGGACTTCTACCCGCGGTGCCCGTGCCGTTCCGGGGCACCGAAATGGATGCCGCGGCCCAACGAGGCTACGCCGCCTGGATGGCACAACAGCCCATCGCGGGGGTCGCGGTGTGGGCGCACACCGGGCGGGGGCCCCATCTTAGGACCGACGCTCGGCGGGAAGTGCTGGACACCTGGCGGGAGGCACTGCCGGACAGAGTTGTCGTAGCCGGTGCCCGCGATATCGGTATGGCGATCGAGGCCCGACGCGGCAAGGCCGATGCCCTGCTGGCCTTCCCCGACCAGAGCGATCCGGTAGGTTACCACCAGCGGCTCAGCCGGGAACTTCCGGTGATAGCCTTCTATCTCTACCCGGAGGCGGGCGGCGTGGCTTATGACGACCGTACGCTCCACGGCATAATGGAGCTGCCAAACGTCATCGGCATCAAGGTGGCTACGCTGGATTCAGTCATGACGTTCCAGCGCATTGCCGCCGTTCTTCGACAGCATCCGTCGAAGCTGCTCATCACCGGAGAGGACCGTTTTCTCGGATATTCCCTTCTGCTCGGCGCCCGCGCGGCCCTGGTCGGAATGGGCGCGGCGCTTCCCGACCTCCAAGCCGATCTGCTCCGGGCCCGGGTCGCGGAAGACTGGTCCCGGTTCATTCTGCTCTCCGATTTCTGCGACCGGTTTGCCCAGGCCACCTTCGTGGAGCCGATGGAGGGATACATCCGGCGAATGCTCTGGGCCGCGGCCGCCGATGGCGCCCTGCCGGCCTACGCGTGCGACGATCCCTGGGGTCCCCCTCTTCCGTCTGACGAGCGCGAAGCGGTCGAGCGTCTGGTCCGAGATGCGCGCGCGACTCGAGCGTGACTTCGAGCGCTTCAAGCGCGAGCTGCCTGACGATCTTCCGAACTACATCCGTGACACCTACCGAATCGACCTGACGGCCCGCTACCTCGGTTACACCATCCCACACCCTATCGGCAAAGCATCGGGACAGCTCTCACTCAGCCGGGAACAGCTCGAGACCGACAGAGCAGCGGGACTGGCGTTCGTGGTGCTGAAAACGGTCATCGCCGAGGATGGCGAAGGGGAGCGTTCCATGGCCGCGTGGGCAGTGCACGAGACGCGTATGAAGGTGGAGCGCCGCCGTTCGGCAGCCGATCGGGAAGGCTGGACGGTTACCTGGAAGGGCAGGGGGTGGGATCGTTCATTCGATGAGTACCTCGGCCTCGTCCGCGCCGCGGCGGAGCTCACGCGTTCGGGAGAGATCGTGGCCGTTCCCTCGGTGAAATACCATCTGCCGCGTCTTGACGAGGCATTCCGCAGCGAAGAGTACCGCTACACCACGCAGCGCCTGAAGTCTGCATGGGGACAGGGTGAGCTTCCGCTGGAAAAGGACTTCTCGCCTACACTCGCAGGCAACGATCTGGCAGGTGAGCGGGATCAAATTCTGCGCTGGCTCAGTGAGGTGCCCGCACAAATCCGCTCGGCCGCTGACCCCGGGCGCGTTAAGCTGGCGCTCAAGGTTATGAATGCTCGCTTCGATGATGCGTTCCAGGTGAGAATGCTCGACGCCGCCCGGTCGGCCGATGCCCTGATCGTGTTCAACCGGCTGTGGGATCCGGTTCAGGCTGTGGCCTATGGTGGCTACGATCTGAGCGATCGTAACCTTCGGGTGCTGGCCGCTGCTCGGGCCCACGGGATCGCGACTCCGACCCTGATCGGCACCGGGAACGTCTGCTCCGGCAGGGTTATCCTCGACTATGCCCGCCTCGGCTGTGAGAGCGTGCAGCTGCACACCTTTTTCCAGCTGCCGCTTTCGGAGTATCCAGCCACCGGAGGCACACGCCCGCAACGCGCGCTCCACGCCCTGTTATTTCACCCCCATGAAGGGCTGATTGCGGGAATGCTCGACCTTGAGATGGAGGGAACTCTGCCCCGCAGGGATGGCGAGTTGAGGTTCCTGGATCTTTCTGAGACGGTGGTGGCTTTACCGCGCGGGGAGGACGGTCAGAAGTAGCTGAAAACCGACAGCTGAGTTGAGACGTAGAATGGTTCCTCGGTGCTTCTTGGTGGAATTGTTCTGCTTGTGCCTTCGCCATACTGCTCTGTTCACTCGCGGATCGAAAATCAAAAATGCCAATCGAACGTATAGAGCTCTATGAGCTGACTCTTCCGTTGGTCGAGCCCTTCATAATCTCCGGCGGGGCCATGACTGCTCGCCGGTCACTGGTGGTCGTGCTGCACGACCATGAGGGCAATCGCGGCTACGGAGAATCGCCGCCCTTCGAGCTGCCGTTCTACTCGGAGGAAACCCTTGCCAGCGCACGCGATCTTCTGGAGCGCGTACTCATTCCACGCCTGATGAAGGCCTCGGTTGAGTCGCCGGAAGAAGTGGATGCTCTTGTCCAGACCGGAATCCGCGGCAACCCTTTCGCCCGAGCGGGGCTCGAGACTGCAGCTTGGGATTTGGAAGCGGCCCGCCGGAAAACCGGCCTAGCCGCCCTTCTGGGTGAGCGGGCCGGCGTCGAGCCAGCCACGAACATCACCTGCGGTATTGCCTTGGGTATCCCGCAGGACCGCTCGACCGAGACGCTGCGGCGCTGGATTGACGAGGCGCTCGCCCGCGGCTACCAGCGGGTCAAGATAAAGGTTGCCCCGGGATGGGATGCAGCGCCCGTCGAGGCGGCGCGGGACGCCATGGCGGGATCAGGCCTTCCCCTCACCGTCGATGCCAACGGCGGGTATGAGTGGCCCGAGCACGAGTTGAATCTGCGTCGCCTGGACCAGGCGGGCCTGCTTTACATCGAGCAACCATTTGCACCCGATGAATTACTGGGCCACGCGCGGCTGGGAAAAGAACTCCGCACTCCGATTTGCCTGGATGAGACACTGAAGGACTCCCGCGCCGCCAGGCAGATTATCGACCTCGGAGGGCCGCGGGTCTGGAACATCAAGGTCCACCGGTTGGGCGGACTGTCGGAAGTGAGCCGAATCTATGCGCTGGCAAAAGGATACCGTGCCGAGATGTGGGCCGGAACGATGCCCGAATCGGGAATCGGGTCGCAGGCAGCTCTGGCGGCGGCCTCCCTGCCCGGGTTCGTCTATCCCTCGGACCTGGAGCCGAGTACCCGGTGGTTTGGCCGGAATGCCGATGTGCTCAAGCTGGCAATGAGTAACGATGGCCGGATGGAGGTGCCTACCTCGAGCGTCGCGGCCAGGCTGGACATGGACCGGTTCGCTGAAACTGCTCGGCTACTTGCAGTCACACCGGCATCGTGACCTGAGGTACAGCCAAAAAACCTGTCGTAGCGCATAATAGATCCTCAAGCTCTCACCACTTCGTCGGAGAAGCGCCATGGATCGGAGCGACAGGATACGCCGCTGGGCCGGATGGCTATGCCTGGGGATGGTGGCGACTCTGACCTCGATGGGGTATCACTTCGGCAACATCCGCTTCGCGCCGCTGGCCGCTGGGTTCGCCATCCTGGCCGCCCTCTGCCTGGTTGAGCGCCGGCGGGCACCGATGAGGAGCGATGGCATTCACCCGAGAAGAGATTCGGGAATCAATCGAGCGAGCAGGTGACGCGCACTGGCAAGCACTGATCCGTCACCACGAGGACGCGTACCCCGAGAGCCGTCCCACTCCGGGTGACGTTGCCCGGGGTGAGGCCGAACGACTGAATAAGATGAGTCTTGCCGATTCAGCGGACCTGAAGCTTATCGAGACCAGAGTCGAACGGCTCCCCACCGCACTCCGCATCAGCCACCTAATCGAGCATCTTTCTACCGGCACGCGGTTCCTCACCGAGCCATTCACTGGCTACGACTGAGCCGCCGCGTGATCCCGCCATGACCGGGATCATCTTCCACCTGATCCCTCATACCCATTGGGACCGGGAATGGTATCTCCCTGAGAGCGTTTTCCTGCCGCGGCTGGTCTCGACAGTCGACGATCTACTTGCTCGGCTACACTCCGATCCTGATACGAAATTTCTGCTCGACGGCCAGACCATACTGCTGGAGGATTACCTGCGAGTGCGGCGCGAGCGGGAGCCCGAGGTGGGCGAGTTGGTCCGCTCGGGGAGGCTACAGGTCGGACCGTGGTACATCCTGGCCGACGAGCTCGTCCCGTCCGGTGAATCGATGATCCGGAACCTTCTGGCCGGGCTGGCAGATGCTGGCCGGCTGGGTGGCCGAGCCGACGTGCTTTATTCACCTGACGCGTTCGGGCATCCCGCTGTCTGGCCTACGCTTGCTGCCGAATTCGGTATCCGGTACGGCGTGATCTGGCGCGGCCTTGGTGGCGAGCCAGGACAGGAGCGCGACTTGTACCGCTGGCGTGGCCCCGACGGTCAGGAGGTCCTGCTTTACCACCTGCCCCCCGACGGTTATGAGGTCGGCGCGGGGCTGCCAGCAGATGCCGAGTCGTTGCCAACAGCGTGGAGTCGCGTACGAGCCATTCTGGTGGCGCGCGCCTCCACCCGGCACATAGCAATTTTCGTCGGAGCCGATCACCACTCGGCGCATCCCGCGCTGGGCCGGCTTCGATCGTTGCTACAGCAGGTCGAGCCCACCAGCGAGTTTCGGATCTCCCGGCTGGAGGATTTTTTCGCACTGGCTTCGGGCGAGGCCATGACGCTGCCCATTGTGTGCGGCGAGCTGCGTTGGTCGTACGGCTACACCTGGACTCTCCAGGGCGTTCACGCCACCCGGGCCCCACTCAAGCGGCGTCACGGGGTTACCGAGCTGGCGCTGGGGAGGGTGGCCGAGCCGCTTGCCGCGCTGGCCCAGGCAATCCGAGGCGGTGACCGCCGACCGCTGCTGCACCATGCGTGGCGCATGCTGCTTCAGAGTCAGTTTCACGACTCAATCGCTGGCACGATCAGCGACGCCGTGGCTCGGCGGGTCGAGCTCCGGCTGAACGATGCTCGCAACCTGGCCTCTGAAATAGCGCGGGCCAGCCTGGACGAGCTGGTGGGAAATGTCCCTGATCGTGCCCGTGCCAGGCCCGATAGCACTGCGCCGGGACTGGTGCTATGGAATCCGGTGCCGCGGCGGCGCAGGGGTATTGCCGTGGTGGACCTGAGCTGGTTCCGCCGGGATGTGCTGGTGGGCCCGCCGGGAGATCGAGTGCCCCGGGCCGGTGTCGGGCACCTTCCGTTCTACCTGCTGGGACCTCAGGGCGAAGTCGCGGTCCAGTCTCTGGGGCAGCGCGGCGGTCAGGAGCGGCTCGATGCGCCCCACCACTACCCCGACCAGGATGAAGTCGACTGGACCCGCGTAGCCTTTCGCACACCCGAAGTAGGCGGATTGGGCCTTGGAGTCCTGAAAGTGGGGCAGCACATCTCAACCCCGCCGCGGGGAACCGCCTGGCAGAAGGGACGTGCGCTCGGCAACGAGCTGCTCGAGGTGACGATCGCGCCCAACGGATCACTGCGACTGCTGGACCGCCGCAACGGGGAACGCTTTTGCGATCTCTTCATGCTGGAATCGGGTGGCGATGCGGGAGACAGCTACACCTACTGCCCGCCGGCGCGCGACCGGGTGCGAAGGGCGCAGGGCCGGGTGCCGGTGCGCCAGCTGACAGCAGGCCCACTGGTCGCAGCGCTGGAAACACACTGGCGGATGCCCGCAGGGCACGGTATGCGCGGCGAGGCCATCGGGTTCGTCGGAATTCGGCTCATCGTCACTATCTACGCGGGGTGTCCCTCCGTCCGCTGTACGCTCGAGATCGACAACCGTGCGTCTGACCATCGGCTTCGATTGAGAACCAGCACCGGTTGGCCTGGCGGTAGCGCGGTGGCCGGCACAGCCTTCGGAAGCATCGCACGCCCTGGCGTGACAGTCGGTGGCCGGACCTACCCTAGAGAGACACCGGTAGCCACCGCACCCGCGCACCGGTATGTGTCCCGGGCGTCCGGTGCGCGTGGACTTGCGCTGTTCGCACCCGGGTTCTTCGAATACGAGCTCGACCCTCAGGGAAATCTGATTGTCACCCTGCTTCGAAGTATTGGGAATCTGTCTCGCGACGATCTTGGTAGCCGCCCCGGTCATGCCGGCTGGCCGGTAGCTATCCCGATGGCCCAGTGCCACGGCATCGAGCGGCTCCAGCTCGGTATTGCCCCTGTCACCGAAGCCGAAGTAGAGGGTGGAACAGCGGTGCACGAGCTCTGGGAAGACCTGTTCCTGCCAGTACACGGAGTGTGGTTACGGCAGGCTTCGCCGCTGTCGCCCGCGTCAATCGATGTACGGCTCGAAGGCTACGGTCTCGTATTCTCCGGCATCAAGCCCGCGGAAGAAGAAGAGGGCTTGGTGCTCCGATGTTACAATGCCACAGCTCGCCCCACTGCCGGTCTGTGGCACTTCCCTGAGCCGGTGAGCAGTGCCCGGCGGATGCGCGCCGACGAAAGGCCGCTGCATGATATCAGGCTGGGTGAAGGTGGGCGCATCGTGCCCTTCCATGCGGCGGCGCACGAGATCGTTACCATAATGGTGGCGCCCGCCCAATCCGGCTAACTTTGCGCATGCGCGATTTACCGTCGCTGCCCTGCTTTCCCTGTCCTCATAGCTCTTCCTGTTGTGCCTACGGCGTCACCCTGAGTGACGACGAGGCCTCCGCCATTGCCCTGGCGCACGGTGAGGCTACGATCTATCGCACCCGATGGGGCGAGTGGCGGACCCGGGTTCGCAGCGGACGCTGCGTCTTTCTCCGGGAGAACGTTTGTAGTATTCACTCCGAGCCATATTATCCCGCGGTCTGCAGGGGCTTTCCCTGGACCGATGCGGAGACGGGCGGGCCTTACGAGTACGATCGGACGATCTGCCCCCAGTTCGTTATCAGGCCTGAGTTGGTGCAGGTCTATACAACGAAGAGCGTGAGCGGGGAAGAAAAAGCGTGAGTGTCGCTTTGCTGCCCCTCAGGATGACAAAAATCTACCAACACTTGCTCTCGGGGACTTCAATGATTGTGCTTTCCCGCTCACCGCTCACGCTGGTTCTTGCCCGCTCACGCAGTTTCTTCCCCCGCTCACCGCTCACGCTTTTTCTTCTCCCGCTCACGCTTTTTCTCCTGACCGCCATGCCTTCTCCCTCAGCCGCACAGTCCGCTGACCGCTCGCTGGAACGAGCCAGGAGGCTCCTGCGCTCCACTCCGCTGATCGACGGACACAACGATCTGCCCTGGGAGATCCGGCAACGTAAGGACGCTCCACGCGACGTGGCGGCGTACGACCTGCGGACCCCCACCGCCGGGCACACCGACCTGAGCCGGCTGGCGCAGGGTCAGGTGGGTGGCCAATTCTGGTCGATCTACATCCCGGGCGAGATCGGAGATAGCGGTTACGCCAAGGTGCAACTGGAGGAGTTCGACATCGCCCGGCGCATTATCGCCCGCTACCCGGACCGGCTCCAGCTGGCGCTTACCGCGGATGACATCGAGCGCAGCTTCAAGCGGGGACGCATTGCCTCGCTTCTTGGAATGGAAGGCGGCCACGCCATCGAGAACTCACTGGGCGCGCTCCGGTCCTATTACGATCTGGGCGCGCGCTACATGACGTTGACCCACAACGTCACCCTCGATTGGGCAGATGCGGCGCTGGACTCGGCGCGGAATAATGGTCTCACCGAGTTCGGCCGTGAGGTAGTGAGGGAGATGAATCGTCTGGGCATGCTGGTGGATCTCTCGCACGTGTCACCCGCCACTATGAGCGACGTCCTCGACGGCACCGAGGCGCCGGTGGTCTTCTCCCACTCCTCCGCCAAGGCGCTGACCGATCACGGCCGCAACGTGCCGGACTCGATACTGAAACGCTTGCCCCAGAACGGCGGAGTGGTGATGGTGACGTTTGTGCCGGCGTTTGTCTCCCCGGTGGTTGCCGCATGGGAGGCGCAGGCCAAGGAGCAGTCTAGCGCAATCAAGGAAACGGTGAGCGACACAGTAGACCAGAAGCGCCGCTTCGAGGAGTGGAAGGCAACGCACCCGCGGCCGAGCGCAACCCTCAAGCAGGTGGCCGACCACATCGAGCACGTGCGGAAAGTGGCGGGCAGCGATCATGTCGGCATCGGCAGCGATTTCGATGGGATCGACACGGTGCCGGAGGGGCTGGAAGACGTGTCCAAGTTTCCCCAACTGTTCGCCGAGCTGATCCGGCGCGGCTGGAGCGACCGGGACCTCAAGAAACTTGCCGGCCAGAATGTCCTCCGGGCCCTGCGCGCCGCGGAAGCGACTGCTGCAAGGCTTCAGAAGGTCAGGCAACCATCAACTAAAACGATCGAACAGCTGGACGGGCAGAAGAGCGTGACCCGGAAAGAAAAAACGTGAGCAGTCTTTGTTCCCCGCTCACGCCTTTTTCTCCCCGCTAACGCTTTTGGCCTTGAGAATCACTCCCCCGAAGACAATAGCCATTCCCGCAAACGCGAACCACTGAATGGCATAGTTCAGGTGCGGCCCGTCATCGATCGGAATCGGTTCCAGGCGGCGGGGAAAACGCGGTAGCGCTGAATCAGGCGATTGGCGTATGTAGAACGGCGCGATGTCGTACGGAATGCGCGAGCCCAACGCGGCCAGATCCAGCCGCGCCCATGTAGTCCGCTCACCCCGCTTCAATGGCGCGCCGCTTCCCGACAATACCACCAACGCCGTTCCCTCTACGCTCACCTTGCCGGACTCCCGGACTGAGTCGGTCTGCACGGTCACCGCGTCAGGTGTAGGAATGAAGCCTCGGTTCACCAGCACGGCGGCACGTCCCCCTTCCAGCACCAGGGGTGAGACAACCTCCACACCGGGCGACCCGTTATAAGCCCTCCCCCGTAGCACCACGTCGTAAGTATGGTCGTAGTGGCCCGCCGCGCGGACCTCCCGGCCAACGAGACTCTGGCTCATCTCCGCGGTAGCATCGATGACCACCCGGGGCGCTGATCTCGCCGCCAACGCCGTCACGTTCTCCCGGCGCCGCTCCCGCAGGCGATCCACCTGCCAGAAGCCCAGCCGGGCGCAGACCAGCGCCACCACAACAAAGCTTGCGATCAACAGCAGGCGGGCTCGAAATGACACAGGTATGGTCCGACCCTTGCTATGGCGACGCACACAACCGCGCGCAGGCGTGAGGCTCAAAGTTAACGTCAGCGGGAGACCTGATGCCTTCTAATCTCAGCCTTACTCGAACCACCTGCGAACTGGCGATAGCGGTGACTATCGCTCTCGCGCTTTTTTCCCGAGCCGCCGCGGCCCAGGACCCGCCTGAGGGCCTGGTTGAAGTGAGTGAGTCCACCCGCAGGGGATTCTGGCTCGGTCTAGGTGTCGGTGCCGGGGGCGAGTCCTATGATGTTCGCCCGAGCACTGGCTATAGCGAGGTGCTCTACCGGCCGACAGTGTCCTTGCGCCTGGGCGGCACCGCAAGCCGGCACCTGCGGCTGGGCGGCGAGGTTCTCTCCTGGATCAACCAGGTGGGACCCGCAGTCGAATCGCTCAGCAGCGCACTGTTCATAGCGCAGCTGTATCCGTTCTCGAGCTCGGGACTCTACCTAAAGGGTGGCCTCGGTATCGGCCGAAATGCGGTTGATTTCAGGGATAGCTTCGATCAGGGAGACACCGGTTTTGCCGCACTGGTCGGTGCGGGATATGAATTCCGCCTGGGGCGTCACTTTTATCTCAATCCGGTAATAGACCTCATTGGCCATCGGTACGACGACGGCATCATTGGAGACTACCGGGAGCGGCTAATCAACTTTGGTTTGAGCCTACTGTTACAGCATGGTAGGTGAGGTGGGGTGTGAAGCCCTACCGGAAGGGCCGGTAGGCCGCTATTGTAGGTGTCCCCACCCTTCACCCGGCAGCTTCGCAGGTCGGTCGACCCCATCGTCAGCGTGAAAAATGGCTAACCCAATCGTGCCAGCCAGCCGCGGCTTTACACTGGTTCTCCTGGCTGGGATTCTCGGCTGTGCCAGCGGGGAGCTGCTGTTGCCCGACCCTCCGGGCGGCGGCGAGAATGTCAAGCTTCTCAAAATGTTTGGTGATGGCCAGGTAGGCACCGTAGGAGAGCCGCTGCCAGAACGCCTGGTTGTCCAGGTTCTCACCTTGCGAGAACAACCGGCAAGCGGGCGAAGAGTAGCGTTCGTTCTCACCACGTCCGACGGTGAGGTCACTCCTGACACCGCAATAACAAACAGCCAGGGCCAGGCAACTGCCAGCTGGGTGCTGGGCACCGCGCCGGGGGACTACGCGATAGAGGCACGGCTGGTCACCGGGGGTGAAGAGCCCCAGACGGAAGAGTTTACGGCGGCCGCCTATCCGGCCCCCCCGGATACCTTGAGACCGCTGAGCCCGGTCAGTCAGCCGGGTCGGCGAGGGCAGACGGTCAGCACGCCTCCGCTGGTGCGGGTAGTCGACCGGTACGGCAATCCGGTGCCCGATGTGCCGGTTGCCTGGCAGGTGACGGCAGGCGAAGGTCAGGTGGACCAACTGATCAGCCGCACCGCGAGCGATGGCAGTACCTCCGCCGAGTGGATCCTGGGGGACCGAATCGGGATCCACAAGCTCACTGCCACCATCGAGCAGGCCACCGTGTTGCCCGCCACCTTTACCGCTACCGTGCTCTTCTAAGCCAGGGCGGCGTGGCAATGTGACAACACCGCCCGTCGCCCATCTCGCAAGTCCTGCTCTGAAATTAGTTTACATCGCGGAAACCGGAACGCTCCACGGCATACAATCTGCTTTAACCCCTCGTGCCTCGGAAGGATGGGCTCGACGGGCCGCGATGACTTCGCCCAACTCTATGCCGCCGAGTCTCTTACATGGTTCTGTGACCCAGATCCTTTTACTCAGGAGGTGGGTTAAATAGACTCGACCGAACCCGATTCCATAAGCATGCTTTCTTGCGCGGAATCCCTACGCGCCACGATGATCCTCTTTTTTTTCAGGATGCCCTGATGTCAGACCGGCTGGTACTTCCCTTCTTGATCGCTCTTCCGCTCGCAATTGCCGCATGCGGTGGCGACACTCTGACGCTGCCCGACGAGGGCGAGGCGGCGAACATCGAAGTGATGGACGGGAATGGCCAGAGGGGTCGAGTCGGCTCGGTATTGCCCGAGTCTCTCGTGGTACAAGTGACTGATACACGCGACCGCGCCGTCGCGGGTGCCGAGGTGGTTTTTGACTTTGCCGACCAGGGGTCCGCTAGCCCAGCCACCACCCTTACCGATGCCAATGGCCGTGCCGCTGCGCTGCTTATGCTTGGCACCACAGTCGGGGAGGTAGCCGGCGCCGTACACGTTCCGGTACCGGCAGGCCGCCGACCGGTGGAAACCACCTTTACGGCCACCGCCCTCTCTGACGAGGCTGACAAGATTACACTGACGTCAGGGAACAACCAGACTGGCACTGTTAACTCCCTGTTGGCGGCCCCGCTGGTAGTACAGGTCACCGACGAGTTCGGCAATCCGATCCAGGGTGTGGCGGTCGAGTGGGCCGCTGTTGGTGGCGGCGAAGTCAGCCAGACGTCTACCTTCACCGGCGCAAACGGCCAGGCGTCAGTGACCCGCACACTGGGCAACACCGCGGGCGAGCAATCCACTCTGGCCACCGCCGGAAATCTCGCCGGATCGCCGGTGACCTTCATTCACACCGCCACGGCAGGTAGCGCTACCGGCGTGCTCAAGGTCTCGGGTGACAATCAGAGTGGTAGCCCGGGTACCGAGTTGCGCCAGCCGCTGGTGGTGCAAGTTCTGGATGCGAGCGGCAACCCGATCCCCAATCGTGCGGTTACGTGGGTAATCGGCAGCGGGGGCGGCAGCGTGGCACCCGAAAACACAACTACCGATCCGCAGGGCAACGCCAGCACCCAGTGGACGCTGGGGCCGGCAGTGGGCGCTAATACTGTGAACGCTGTGGTATCAGGCGTGGGCACCGCAACCTTCAGCGCCAACGCCACGGCGGGTGAGCCCAGCGGGGCAAACTCTGAGGTAACGGCTTCGCCTTCCACGATCACTGCCGGTAGCGGGAGCAGCACGATCACGGTCACGATTCGCGATGCCGGGAACAATCCCGTCGCCGGCGTGTCGGTGACGGTCTCTTCGAGCGGCAGCGGAAATACCATCAGCCCATCGTCCGCATCGAGTGGATCTAACGGCGTGGCGACGTTCACCTTCAGCTCGACGGCAGCTGAAGCCAAGGTTATAACGGCCACCGCCGGCGGCGCAGCCATCGACGATCAGGCAACGATCACCGTTCAGAAAGCCACTTCGATCATAGAGATAACTTCAGACGATCCCGATCCCTCTGTCGCGGGCCAGGAGGTGACGGTCGAGTTCAACGTGAGAGGCGGCGGCGTCTCCCCGACCGGCAACGTGACTGTCACCGTCAGCGAGGGACCCGAGTCGTGCAGCTCGGCGCTTAGCAACGGTTCGGGCTCCTGTATTCTGACTCTGCTGACGCCGGGGCTGCAGCCGAATCGCCGGCGCATCCTCACCGCCACCTATTCGGGCGACGATCGGTTTTTGGGGGATACGGACAGCGAGAATCACGTAGTCAATGCAGTCCCGGTGGCCAACAATCCGCCCACGGCGGCATTTGAAGCGCCGAGCTGTACCGTGGGTCAGCCGTGCCAGTTCACTGACGGGAGTAGCGACGGCGATGGGACGATTCAGAGGCGGCTGTGGGAGTTCCAGGATGGGACCCCGGCGACTTCCAGCGACCCGAACCCGTCGGTCACCTTCTCCAGCGAGGGCTCCAAGACGGTGACCCTTACTGTCACCGATGATGATGGCGCCACTGACGTCGAAACCAAGCAGGTAACCGTTGCCCCGGCTCCGAACCAGCCCCCAACGGCGGCATTCGACCCGCCCACGAACTGCGTCGCGGGTCAGCCGTGTGAGTTCTTTGGTGAAAGTAGTGACAGCGACGGGTCGAGCCTGACCCGGGTCTGGGAGTTTCAAGACGGCAATCCGCCAACTTCCACGGAGGTGAGGCCGTCGGTCACCTTCTCGAGCGCGGGCCCCAAGCAGGTCACGCTGACTGTCACCGATGATGATGGCGCTACGGATGCGGTCACCCACACCGTCGAGGTAGCCCCCTAACACCGATGACGATGCCTTCGTAGATCAGGTCTCGGTGGGTGCAGAAGCGTTCTTCAGCTCCCCTGTGATCCACCTCATATCGGGTGCGGCTGCTCCGCGGTAAAGTACAGTATCGCCTAACTTTACCTGAACAAAGGTTCGTGTGAGCCGCCTCTCGTCTCTTCTTGGTAGCTTCGCCTTTGCTGCCGCAGCCTTAACCGGTTGCGGCAGTAGCGATCTCGTCCTGCCGAGTGACGGGGCCCCGGCGGAACTGCTCATTACCGGTGGCGAGAACCAATCCGGTGCTGCCGGCTCTCCTCTGCCTGACTCGCTGGAGGTAAGTGTCAGCGATGAACGGGGCGACCCAGTCGCGGGCCACACTGTTACTTTCGAGCTCGACTCCGAGGTGACCGGCGCTCGAGTAACTCCCGACACCGCCACAACACGGGCCGATGGAACGGCTCGCGCCCTCTGGGTTGTCGGCGTCACCCGTGGCACCCAAAGCGTGGTGGCCCGCGTGGCGCGGGGCACCGAGCCGCTGGAGGTCAGATTCAGCGCGACGGTGGGCGCAGCCAAAGCCGAGAAGATTGCCGTGGCTTCCGGCAACGAACAGTCAGCTCGGGTCGGCAGTCGCCTCGCCAACCCGCTGGTCGTCATGGTCACCGACGGCTTCGGAAACCCGGTGGGGGGCATTCCGGTAACCTGGAACGCCGAGTCGGGCAGTGTCGATCCAGTCTCGGTAGTCACCGGTGAGGATGGGCTGGCTCAGACATTCTGGACCTTGGGCGCCTCGGCGGGAGCTCAGACGGTAACCGCATCCAGCTCCGATTTGAGCGGGTCTCCGGTGACTTTCACTGCGACCGCCCTGTCGGGGAGCCCCAGCACTCTGATTCGGGTATCGGGAGACGATCAGTCTGCCGCCGCCGGAGCCGAGCTACCGAATCCCCTGGTCGTCCGGCTGGTGGACGAGGCCGGGAACGGAGTTCCCAATAGGGCTGTGACCTGGGTGGTGGCCACCGGTGGTGGAACCGTGAGTTCCCCCACTAGTATCACGGATGAGAACGGGCAAGCCTCGACCCGTTGGACGCTCGGTGGTCCTGGAGGCAACACTTTGAACGCAGTCTCGTCGGGAATCGGGGTGGTCGGGTTCACCGCGACGGCAACCAGCGGTGGGGGAGGGGGTGGCGGTGGTGCGGCGCCAGCTCGGCTGGAGTTCCGGGTGCAGCCGTCCGACACCGAAGAAGATGAGACGATGTCTCCCTCCGTCCAGGTTGCAGTGACCGACCAGTCGGGGGATGTGGTGACTGATCGAGAGTTGGACATTAAGCTTGAGCTTCTCGACGATCGCGATAAAGTCCGGGGGGAGGTTACCAAGACTACCAGTTCTGGGGTGGCCACCTTCACCATTGAAATAAGCAAGGAAGGTAAGTATCGACTGCGTGCCTCTGCCGACGGGTTGCCGTCGGTCGAAAGCAACGAGTTTGAGGTCGAGGACTGAGTCCCGCCGCCCACCGTGGCGGCCAACTGTCCTCGTACCCCTCCTGCTGGTCCTCGCGGCCTGCGGTGGCGATGAGCTTCTCCTTCCCAGTTCGGGGCAGGCGGCCCGGATCGCGGCAGTAGGGGGCAACGGCCAGACCGGCATCGTGGGGCAGCCTCTGCGTGATTCTCTGGTCGTGAAAGTGACCGACTTGGAGGATCGACCGGTGGACAACGTCGAGGTAACGTTCGTTGCTCCGCCCGGTGCCACTCTGACCCCGAACGACACCGTTGTTACCGGGCCTGACGGCCAAGCCGCGGTCCACTACACTCTGGCAACCGCATCGGGCGAGCAGACCATCGAAGCTCGCGCCACTCCCGTGGTGCCATCCCTGTCACTCATCACCACCTTCAGTGCCTCCGCCGAACCCGAGGCTGCAGTGCAGCTGGTTGCGGCGGGCGGTAACCTGCAGGTGGGTGAGGTGCTCACCGTCCTGCCCGAATCACTTTCGGTTACGGCCGTGGACCGCTTCGGAAACGGTGTGGCCGGCATCGAGGTCATTTGGGAAGTGGCCGATGGACAGGTAACGCCGGACACGGTCGTCACCGGCCCTGATGGTCGCGCGGCGGTGCAGCGCGCCTTGGGGGCTAGGCCCGGGATTTACCGTACATCGGCGGCTGCTGCTGCTCTAGAAGGATCCCCGGTGCTGTTCGAGGCCACTGGCGTCCCCCTGCCGAGCCCGCAGCTCGTGCTGGTCACTCAGGCATCGTCGTCGGTTGCAGCCGGAGTACCGTTCGAGCGGCAACCCGAGCTTCAATTGCAGGACGCAGTGGGCGCTCCCCTCGCCCGCGCTAATGTCGCAGTTACGGTACAAATCGCCGAGGGCGGGGGCTCGCTCGGGGGCACCACCACGGTCCGAAGCAACGCCGAAGGGCGGGTGAGCTTCACCGACTTGGCGATCCGCGGCCGCCCGGGCGAACGCACTCTTCTCTTTGCCGCCAGCGAATTCACCGCTGCAACATCGGACGTGATCGAGGTAAATCCGGGTCCTCCGTCCGCGAGCCAAAGCTCCGCGTCGGTGGGGAACGGCACCGCCGGCACGGCAACCACGGTGTCGATTCGTCTCAAGGACCAATTCGGCACCGAGCTGGAGGGTGCCGCCGAAGAGATCACGGTTTCAGTCGAGGGAGCAAATTCGGGCGACATAACGGTTCGAGAGCTGGGTGGTGGGTCGTACTCGGCAACCTATACACCCACCGTCACCGGTGCCGACCAGATTACCGTGGAGGTCAACGGAACCGAGCTACCGAGTAGCCCGTTTGTCAGTCAGGTCGCGCCCGGCCCGGCCTCGGCCGCCACGACCACGGCGCAGATCACCAGAGCCGGCGCTTTCTTCATCGAGATCAATATTCTCGTTACCACTAGAGACGGCGAAGGAAACCTCCTCCGGAGAGGTGGCGAGCTGGTGCAGATAGGGATCGAGGGTGTCGAGGGAGTGCGAGAAGCTCGGGACAACGGAGACGGTACCTACTCTGACGCGTTTGTTATAGTTCTGACCAATCCGAGCCTGGTTATCACCCTCAACGGGCAGGAAATCTCCGGCAGCCCCTACAGGCCTTGAAGAGCTTGTCAGTGCTTAGCCGCAGAAGCTATCTTGCTCCGCCGCCCGCCCTGGTGGTGAAACTGGTAGACACGCTATCTTGAGGGGGTAGTGCCGAAAGGCGTCGCGGTTCGAATCCGCGCCAGGGCATCCGACGTCCCCGCCACTGTAGCTCAGGGGTAGAGCTCTCGATTCGTAATCGAGCGGTCGTCGGTTCAAATCCGACCAGTGGCTCTGCATCACGCCAGTCCCTCGCCGCTCTACCTCCCGTCAACAAAAACCAGCAACAGCCGGTTTCAGGCTCACTGCCGGGAACCGTAGAACGGTGTTCTTAGCGATCAGCTGCAGTGGGAGGACCACCGGGTAGAACGGCAGTGTCCGCAAACCACCGGGGTGGCATTGACCTCAGCCGGTGAAGCTACCGGGAAGGTTACGATAAAGCTGAATCCGCAGTTCTGGCACCGAAGCGTGACGGTCACGGTATTCTCCTAAACATTTTTTGCGACTTCAGCAGCTTCCCCTCCAAATAGTGGCACTGTCGCTTCCGCCACGCCGTGCTCTCCAGCACAGGCGCCTGGCCCCACCTCTCACACAGGCGCGGCTTGACTCACAGTTGTTGGGAAAGACAGCGTTCCTCAGAGGATGAGGAAAATTTCTGCTGCCGTTTTTAAGGCTGCCCCGTCGTCAACAGTCTTCGCAGCGGATGTCGGCGATAGGTTGGCTGAAGCGCGAGGTATTGGACTATCATTCGAGTGCCCGGCACCATCAACTCGTAGTGGTTCAGCAGACTCACGGAAGCTGCCGCGGGCTCGGTTGCCGATGCGGTGATCTGTAGGAAGTTGAGCCCAAAGGCGATTGCCTCCGCCTGGTGCTCCAGGACGTCGCCGAACCCGTACCGCTTCGGATCCCGAATCGGGGCTACTCCCGACCACAGCGTGGCAACCTGGACCGGAGCGCGCGACTGCCACCGGTGACCCATCTCATGCGCGAGAGTGTGACGGAGCTGCGCCGTACCCGTCATGCTTCCCGGATTGAGCGCGAGCGAGTCGCGGCCTCGGATGTACTCACCAAGCCGCCCGGCGCGCCGCCCCCGTTCTCCGATCAGGCCGACCGGCGCTCCAGGACGGCCAAAGAGGCTATAGAGCGAATCGGCGTATGTGCCAGCGACAATACCGCGGGCCGTGGTCCAGAGTGCGTTGGAATCGCCGGGGCTCACCAGAGGCTGGTCAACCACCCGCCGGATGGGAGCCAGGCTGTCGAGCCAGGCCGGGTGTGCCGCTACTCCGAGCAGAGGCCCAGGTACCTGAGTAGTGAACACGCCCGCATCTACCCGGAATACATAGGTCGGCCGTCCGCCTGCCTCATCGATATACGCCAGGGCTACGGTGGAGGACCGCCACCTCCGCCCAGCAGCCTTCTGCACCGGGCCGACCAGAGGGAACTGGGCGATCGAGCCATCGACCGTGCGAAAGACCAGCCGGGTGGCGGTGACGGTGAACTGACCCTGAACCGGCGGGAGCCCGCGGAAGGAGAGATAGCCTGAAACGACCGCGCCCAATGCGCGACCAGCCTCGCGGGCGCGGGCGGGCCGTTCAACCAGCCTCACCCGCAGCGTGTCGTCCAGCTCTGTGTACGGAGCGTAACCCGCCGCTTTGAAGTTTGCCGGAGTCGAGCACCCCATACTGCCGGCAGCGGCTACCACCGCTACCAGCCGCAATGCGATACGGGTGTAACCTCTCAACGCCGGGCGAAGCTCCCAGGCTCCGGCGCCAGCTTTTCGACAGCGCCTACCGGATGTCCCCAGGTGGTCTCCACCAGAATTCCGGTGAGAGCCACTATGAGAAGCAGCATGGTGACCAGAATCGCCATTGCGGTGCGACCGAATTCCTTTTTCTCGGCAGACGCGGTCATCGTTGTCCGAAAGACTGAAGGTGAAGGTGTGGTCAGCTGGGAATGCGAAGCCGTTTTCCGGCCTTGAGCGTGTATTGCACTGGAATCGCGTTGGCCCGGCGAAGAGCCTTGAGTGATACCCGATACCGCCGAGCGATCCCGGTCAGCGTTTCACCCGAGCGCACCTTATGAGTCGCCAGTCTTCCGTGGTTGCCTCCGCGGGAAGCCTTACCCAGCGCCCGCATGGCCAGTGGTGATGGGATTGCAACGGTGGGAATCACCAGCCGGCTGCCGGCCTTCAGACGCGACGGTCTTGCCTTGGGGTTCGCCGCCTGGATCTCGCTTGCCGGCAGGTGATAGCGAGCCGCAATCCGGCCGAGGCTCTCCCCGCGGCGTACCACGTGAGAGAGGAACTGCACCCGTGCCTTTGCCGGCAAATCGGCGTAGCGCTCTGCCACTTCCGGGCCGGTACCGGCGGGAAGCCGGATGACAGACTCGGCCCGGGGCGGGGTGGCCAGCCTGAGGTACTGCGGGTTCAGCTCCCGGATCTCGGCAACGCTGACTTCAGCCAGCCGGGCTATAACATCGAGCCCGGTGGTCGAGTGGACCACGAGCGAGTCATAGGTGAAGGGAGCCGCCACCGGGACTGTGAGCCCGAAGCGCTCGGGCTGCTTTGCGATTACCGCGGCTGCTATCAGTTTGGGGACGTAGTCCTGGGTTTCGACCGCCAGGAGCCGGGTACTGGCCAGCCGAAAGAAGGCATGATCGCTGGTAATCTCACCTGCATCGATGGCGGCCTCGAGGTCATCAACCGGCTCCGCCTCAGCCGCGGCATCCTCCTCAATTGCCAGTGAGTCGCCCGCCAGGGAGTCAGAGACTTCGGCCTGGATCAGAGTGTCGCTTTCGATTGCGGAGTCAGCCGCACTTTCCCACTGGAGCTTGCCCAGGCTGCGCGAGACTTTGCCGGCACCGGCGTTATAGGCCGCGGCGGCGAGATACAGGGAGCCGAACCGATCCCTGAGGTGGCGCAGGTGACGGGCGGCCGCATCGGTGGCCTTCACCGGGTCGCGGCGGTCGTCCACCCAGCTGTCTATGCGAAGACCGTATCCCTTGCCGGTACCCCGCATGAACTGCCACATGCCCACTGCGTGAGCGCGGCTCACGGCCTCGTTGGAGTAGCCGCTCTCGATCAGCGCGAGGTAGCCCAGATCGCCGGGAAGTCCTTCGGCCTCAAGACGCCGTCGGATCATGGACTCGTATCGGGCGCCGCGAGTCAGGAACACCTTCATTCCAGCGCGCGAGACTCCCTGGAAATAATTGAGGTAGTACTGCACTCGCGGATGGGAAGCGAATGTCCGCACGTCGATGTCCCAGCTGATCTCGTCAGCCCCGAACTCCGGCACTAACCGCGAGTCCGGCTCAGCGTCGGATAGAGCGTTTAGAGCGGCGTCGGCAGCGGCGTTGTGCCCGGTCGATGGCACCTCGATGTTCATCAGCAGCGGGTCTGCCACGGCTGACGTCGCCGGGAGAACCGGGGCCGAGGGAATGGAGGGCGCGCACCCGGCGAGGGCCAGGAGAATGGTCCAGAGGATAAGGCGACGCTTCATGCCGGCCAGGGATTAGGGGTGCGGAGAATGAACTACCAAGGGACTGCTGATTGTTAGGCACAAAACGGGCCGCATGTTGGCCAGCGCGACTTAGCTTAAGTGGCAATCACTTACCGGGTTAGCAACAGCAGGCAAGGGGTCCTGCTAGCGGCAAAAAACATTCTGATCGGCAGAACGCAGGCTAGCTATTGGCTATTAGCTACTCCCATTACCATAACCAAAGCCCCTGGCTGACACCTCCCAGCTAACAGCCAACAGCTAATAGCTAAATTATCTCACAAATTCCTCCTCCTAATACACCGCCAACACCGGCTCCGGTCCCTGAGCGAGCAGCATCGCAAGCCGGCGAAGTCCCTCTTCGAGGCGCGGCCGGCTCAGCGTGCCGCCGAGACACACCCGCACGGCATGGGGGGCACTCTCGCGACCTACCATGAATTCCTGCGAGGGGGTTACCAATACCCCTCGCGCTCGTGCCTGTGCCACAAACGCCTCGGTGCGCCAGGGTTCGGGAATGGGAAGCCAGAGATGAAAGCTCACCGGCCCCGATGGGAGCCATGGTGCCAGGACCTCTCGGGCCAACTGGTAGCGAACCGTAGTTTCGCTGCGCTTCCATTCAACCATCTCATCCGCCTCGCCGCTCGCGATCCATTCGGTCACCAGCTCGGCCAGTAGCGGCGACGTCAGCCAGGTGCTGGCCCGAATCGCAGCTGCAACGCGATCGACGTGCTGCGCGGGAGGTACCACGTATCCGATTCGAAGGCCCGGCGCCAGGCTCTTGGACGTGCCGGTGACGTAGTAAGTGTGCGCCGGGGCGAGTTGAGCGAGAGACGGCTTTGGATCGCTGGAGAGAAAGCCGTTGACATCGTCCTCCACCACCGTCACGTCATGAGACTCGGCGATCGCGGCGATCTCCCGGCGGCGTACCAGCGGCATGGTGCGCCCGGTGGGGTTCTGAAGATTGGGCATGCAGAACAAGGCACGGGGAGCGCTGGAGCGGCAGGCGTGTTCGAAGGCATCGGGGCGGAGACCGTGCTCATCAAGCTCCAGTCCGCGGAGCTGAAGGTGGAGCAGGCCTGCCAACGCCTTGATCCCGGCGTACGTCACTTCTTCCGTCAGGATCAGGTCACCGGGGCGAGCGATGGTGGCGAGTACGATGGCGGCGCCGTGCTGCGCGCCGCTGGTGATGACCACTCGCTCCGGTTCCACCGCGGGACCCGTTCGACCGATCCAACCGGCCCCGGCCGTGCGGTGCCGCGCCATTCCGGCCGCGGGCTGATAGAAGTCCACCAGGCGATCGAGATCCGGCCGCCGCGAGATAGCCTCGAGTGCCCGCCTCAGCGTGGGATCGCTCGGATCCCGCACCAGGCGACTTTTGCTCAGATCGAGCAGTGCAGGGTCATCGCCCTCGTCGTTGGCGCCTTCCTGCGCCGCCCATTCTCTCCGCCGAACGAACGTTCCACGGCCCACCTCACCACTCAGAAGCCCCTGCCGCTCGGCCATGTCATAGGCTCTGCTCACGGTCCCAACGGCGACACCCAACCGGCGTGCCAACTCCCGCTGGGTGGGGAGGCGAGTTCCCGGCGGCAGCACCCCGGTCCTGATATCACGGTCCAAGGCGTTGACCAGCGCCAGATACTTTGGTTCGAGGTCGGGCGAAATAAGCGGATCCCACATTGTCATATATCAATCTGCCATTTGACAAGAATTGTGTCAATATTGATATTGTCTCAATTGGTTTTGTCCGCAGACGTTTAGGAATGGTATGAACAGCGCCCCTTGTCCGACAACTTCTTCAAGCGAGTCACCGGCTGACGCCAAGGGCAGGGTGGCGCTCCATCGGCGCCGTGCCCGGGGGCGGGTCAGATCACGCCGCGCGCTCCTAGTATGGCTGTGCCTGTGCTTTATCTGGGGCTCGACGTGGCTGGCGATCAAGCTAGGCTTGCGCGATTTACCGCCGCTTACGTTTGCCGGACTACGCTTTGCAGCTGCGGCTCTGGTGCTTTTCGCCATCGTGGGAGTGCGGCGTCTCAGCCTCCCGAGCCTGGGGCGCGATTGGCGGCTGCTCGGGTATACCGCGTTGCTGACAATCACGGTCAATTACGCTCTCGTGTTCTGGGGCGAGCAATACATTCCCTCCGGTCTGGCGGCAGTGCTCAGCGCCACTGTGCCACTGTTTGGTCTCCCACTGGCCCACCGCTATCTCGCCAGCGAACGGCTCAACTTTTCAAAAGTTGCCGGCGTGTTATTGGGCGTGATCGGAGTTGCCATCGTATGCTCGGGGCAGCTGGGCATCGGCGGGCCGCTCGCCTTCTGGGCCAGCGTCGGAATCATCCTCGCAGCGTTAGCAACGGCCCAAGCCGGCGTTCTGATAAAGGCCAGAGGCACGCACATCGAGCCTTCGGTAATTGCCGGTGTACAGATGGCTGGAGGCTGCATCCCACTGCTCATAGGCGGAGTAATTCTCGAGGGCAGCCCGCTGGAGTTCCAGTGGACGCCTCTGGCGTGGGCTGCTTTGGGTTACCTTACTATCCCCGGTTCGGTCGTGGCGTTTCTGATGTACTACTGGCTCATCCAGCACACCGACGTTACCTGGGTACTCATGATTCCTCTGGTGACGCCGCTGGTGGCGGTTGTGTTTGGGATGTTTTTCGCGGGTGAAACCGTAGGGTGGCACACGGCGTTGGGCGGCGCGGCGATCATCGGAGGGGTGGCGTTGGCGGTGGTGCGGGGGAAAGGTCAGCGGGTAAGCGAGTAAGTGGCATTCGGGCGCTTACCGCAGCCGACTGCAAGCAGCTCATTCATCGCGCTGCCTCTTGTAGAGCCAGTACTCAGGACCTGCCAGATTCTCCGGCCAGTCTTCTCCGTGAAGCTCCCCCCGCCAGCCATCGCCCCCGGCCTCACACCCGGTCTCCGCCTGGCCCCATGGGGGGTCTCCACCCGATTCCCAGGGCTGCCCCTCCTCTTCGTTCATAAGGTTCCTCGGTTGGGGCTCGGCGCCGCACCATGCGACACCCTATCCGAATTGCCGTGCCGGGACCACGGGTTTCAGGTCCATCGAGTCTAGATGGCAAGTCACGGGCCGAGTCGGGCCGGTGTTACAAGTGCGCGGGGATGTATGACATAGCCGTAGCGTTGTCCCGCCCCTGCGGGGCTTCCGTCCCTACGGCAGCGGGGGTACAATTACCCTCCTTGAGTCACGGGACGTAGCGCAGTCCGGTAGCGCACTGCAATGGGGTTGCAGGGGTCGCGGGTTCAAATCCCGCCGTCCCGATTCGGCAAGGCTTCGGTCGGGCCATCGGTCGATCCACACCACCAACGGAGATATCCTGCTTCGCCTATTTCTAATCCTGGCGGCTGGCGCGTACGCATGCGGGGGAACACCCGATCGCGACGCGAGTCGCGAGCCTGCCGGTTTCAGCGCCTCGCTCGCTGTTGACACGGCCGCTTTGACCAGGACGCCCTCGGGACTTCGCTACCAGGACGTGAATGGAGGAGATGGTGCCGAGGCCACCGCGGACCAGACAGTCGTGGTGCATTACACGGGCTGGCTTCCCAACGGGGAAAAGTTCGACAGCAGTCGCGATCGCAACCAACCTTTCAGTTTTACCTTGGGTGCTGGACAGGTCATTGCCGGCTGGGATGAGGGCGTGGCGGGTATGAAAGTCGGTGGCCGGCGCAAGCTCGTTATTCCAGCCGATCTGGGTTACGGTACCGCCGGTGCCCCCCCGGCAATACCGCCTGGCGCTACCCTCGTGTTCGACGTAGAGCTACTGGAGGTACGCTGATTCCTCTCATGGGTGAGTTGAGTCACGGCCGGTCGCTCGCGGAAAATACAACTTGTAATCGAAGTTCCGTTCCCAATCACACATCGCCGTCGTGCAAGAAGCTTCACCTGAAAAGCACGGGTGTGTCACGATGGTCGGCGCTGTTCAATCAAAGGGGGGAGCTCATGTTTACTGGCTTTGGTGGAGCCCGGGTGGTAGCGGCGGCCGGCGCACTCAGCGTGACGCTTGGGCTGGGCGGATGCGCGGCCAAGGTTACCCGGGAAGACTTCAACGCCGAAGTGGCGCGCCTGCGACAGGAAGTACAAGCGGGAGACGCCCACCTCGGCTCGCAGATCGACTCCACCAACCAGCTCGTGACCGACCACACCCGGCGCCTCGACGCCCTGGACCAGGAGCTCCAGGCGTTCCGTAGCGAGTACAACGTGAGTATCGAGCGGACCAGGGATTTGATGAAATTCAACGTGCCGGTCCACTTCGATTTTTCCCGGAGCGAGTTGCGCGAAGCCGATCGCCCGGTACTGGATCGTTTCGCGACTGTAGTGAGGGAGTACTATCCAGGGGCCGTGGTCACGGTTGAAGGATTCACCGATCCGGCGGGAAGCGCTGCCTATAACCGAAGACTGGGCCAGAACCGCGCGAACGCTGTGAAGGAATATCTCGCCTCAGCGGGAGGCTTCGAGACGTCTAAAGTCAAGGCGGTAAGCTACGGCGAGGCGAGCAATCGCCAGGTCGTGCCCGGCGCGAAAGGCCCGGGTGACGCTGGGCTCGAAAATCGGAGGGTGGCTCTGGTAATTGACCATGCGGCAATCGCTACCGACCAACTGGCGATGCCCTGAGACGCAGATTGATATAACAGAAAGGCGCCCGATTGTGGCGCCTTTTTTATTCTCTGGGTGCCGGCGCGGGGTGGCGCAGGACGATCCTGATTCCGGGCCCGGTTTCGGAGCCCGCCAGAGCCTCGGCCGGCGCGCTCACTACTTCCCATTGGCCTGGCAGCAGAAACTCGTCAAACATCACGCTCACTGGCGAGCGGCCAGGCCGGCCCACCCGGTGAAAAAACTCTCCGGTGGAGTTGGTGAAGACCACCTCGCCACCGAGCCCTACCGCAGCCCCCTCGATCGGATTTCCGTGATCATCCCTGACGGTGCCCCGTACCACGTAACGCGCCATGCGCCCGCCGAGCTGCTGAGGCTGCAGGCCGAACGATCCCATGTACAGGAAGGTGCTTCCTGAGGCGGAGTAATCTACCGAACCATCGGGCTGCACGAACGTCCCCACACTGGTTGAATACTTCCCGAGCTGAAGCCGTGCTGTGAGGTTCAAGGCGCTCCGGAAAGGACTGAACGGCGTGAACGGCTGATGCACCACCTGATAGTCGGCCGCGAAATCACCGATCGGCGTCATGAGGCTGGCCCCGAAGAGCAAGGCCGGCTTCCCACCGTTAAACGAAACTTGCTGGCTGAGGCCCAGTCTGGAGGAAACCCGCCACCGCAGATTGGCCAGAGGTGTGGTCGTCGCCGGTCGTCCCTCTGGCCGGCTCTGCAGCAGGAACAGCTCAGCGTCGAGCCAGCGGGTCAGCTCGCGTCCGACTGCCACATAGGAGCTGAGATTTCTGGTTCCCTGCGAGCGGGAATCGTAGAGCCCGGCCGTCAGCCGGGTGGCAGCCAAAACGCCACCGGCGAACACGGTGTTCCCGCTGGCGCGTATGGGTAATCTGCTGTCGGAGGAGTCCTGCACGTAATTCTGACGCCCCGCTCCTACCGAAAATTGGGGGCTTACGTCGTATGTGACCGCAACGTTCTCTCGCTCGACCTCGGTCTGGTTGGGTGTGACAACCGGCGAGCGGCGAAAGCGGCTTGGGTTCCAGGCGTACAAGGCCTTCACTGCCAGTGGGCCCTGACGCAGCATGACACTGGAGGCGACGTAAGGACGACCCGAGCCGACCCCCGCCACGAGGGCGGTCGTGAGATCCGGCACCGGCTGCCATTGCAGACCCGGCAGCAGGGTTTGCCGGTCGGCCAAGATAGCGGTCGCGGTGAGCCTAACGGCAGGAGCAACCCGGTGCTGAATGAAGAGCGCGCCCAGCGGCTCTTCGATGCTGGTTGCCTGAAACGAGGGAGCACCGAGTCCGGCAGAGCTGGCCCCGCCAAAAAGGAGAAAAGAAGAACGTTCGGTTCCCCCACCGAAGCTGACTCCCTGCACCAGCAGATTATGTCCCGGGGTGAACACATCGGTTGGAAGTCGCATGACCAGCGCATCATTCCCGATTCCGAGCGTGTCCTTACCCAAGCTCTTCCGCAAGAAGGCTCCGGCCCGCAGCCCGTTCAGATAGCCCAAACCGATCCAGCCATCCACGCCGGAGCGCCAGAAGTTGGCGGTCGCGCCGTAGCCGCCGTTCAAGGAGGAGCCGCCGCCCTGCACCTCAACAACCGTTTGGGCACTGGCTCGGCCGCTAAGCAACACCAACGAGCTGGCGATAAGGCAAAATGCGCCAAGCCGGCGCCGGATAGGCACTGGCGTCACGGCCGGCGGAGATTCGCGGTCGTATCCGCGGTAAGCGGCACCGGCCCGATCGTGAGCAGGGTATCGATGGTGAAGCGGGCAAAGCGGACCGAAAGGTTATTGGGAGCCGTTCTGCCCTTCCAGGGTACCTCGGTCCAGCGGCGGCTCCTGGGAAAGAGAGGAAAGCCACCGGCGGGTTCGCTGGTGGAATGACTATCGGCGACATTCACCTGCAGCACGCGGCCCAGGCGGGGACCACGGTTCTCCAGCAGGATGCGCACCCTTCCGGCCGCGGAATCGAGCTCGAAGGCCCGAATCGCGACCTCATTCTTCTTGAGTGACTGCTTCTGATTCAGATAGACCACGTGCGGCAGCAGAAGCCGAACGTTTAGACCATTCTCGGTACGGGCACCGCTCATGGCGCTCAGAATGTTGAACCAGGCGGGGAGGGAGTCGCCAGATGCTTCGTAGAAGACGCGGTATGATCCGCGAGGCGGGATGCGGAAGCTCATGGCCGACAGCTTCACATGAACGCGGTTGGTATCAAGCTGCGTGTCCACTACCTCGCCAGCCTCGGTCACTCTGAACCCGCGCACCTCGAGCACCACAGTGAGCGGAAAGAGAGTGCCATTGTGCAGTTGGAAGCTGGAGCGGGCTTTCTCCTGATATTCTGCAATCGGCGGGCTGACGGATTGGCCGGCAAGTGGCAAGGCAAGCGCCAACCAGGTCACAAGCGGCAGACAGCACCGAGGCGAGCTGAACCGAGAGCCCGTGGCGGACAAAAAGTTGCGATGCATATGACCTTTTAGCCAATCGCCGGAGGCTTCAGGGGTGAAGGCTTCCGGCGCACTCGTGAGCTACTTTACTGAGTCACCGCCCGGATGTTCAGGACACCGGCATACGCCCCAGCCACCAGGGGTGGAAATCCCGCGAGATCCAACTGCAAGTCCAAATTATCGGTACGATTGGCTTTTTTATTTGCTCCCCCAATCGTGACTGAGAGTAATGCCAGACTGCCACCGCTCGTGCCCACCCCGCCGATTCCGTTCTGATTGAATGCGGTATAGGTGGTCGGAAGACCAGTCGTCATCCGGCCCAGCAACCGGCTGGAAGGAATCTGGGTCGACCCTCCGACCATCGCCTGGGCGGGGATTGAAAAGTAGGCCACCAGGTTCACGGTATTGGTCTGGCTGGGATTCACATTCCAATCCGTCAGAATCACCACCGGAGACGGAAAGTTGTTGACGGCATTGTCGGCCACATTCGCGATGATCTGGACCGCGCCGGACTGCACTGCGATCGTGAGTGTGCTTGGCGCCGCGGCCGCGAGAGAAATGACCTGTGATTGAGCCGAAAGCTCCGACGCCCCGAGTGTGATCAGCACACCCAGGGCGAGGAGCTTTGGTCCGTAGCGGTGGAACGGCACGGCGCTAAAGCACAGTCCGAAGACTACTGGACAATGGCCTGAAGGTTCAGGGTACCAGTATAGTCACCAGCCATCGTAGTGACGCCGGTGAGGTCGAGGCGCAAATCGAGCTGATCGGTCCGCGAGCCCAAGAAGCTACCCGCCGCAACCGCCTGACTGAACAGCTGGAGGCTTCCGCCCGCTACACCAACGCCACCCACCGCGGCCCCGGTGAAGGGAGCGAACGCGGTCGCACCAACCCGGCCCTCGACTCGGGACGATGGGATAAAATCAGTTCCATTGGCCAAGGCCTGTGCCGGCGTGCCAAACCAGCCTACCAGCCGCACCGAGGACCCGGCAGTCAGATTCCACGCTGTCGTGAGGCTAACCGCCGTGAAGTTGTTGGCGTTGGAGCCGTCGGTAATGCTTGCCAGAGTAGCAACCGAAGCACTGGGGCTCACTGTCAGAGTTGCCGCTTTGGTCGCAGTCATCGCCACAGTGGCCACGTTGGA
>JACCRS010000044.1 GCA_013813435.1 Gemmatimonadales bacterium | reverse complement strand
GCATCGTACTTTTCGTACGGCATCATTTGATGATTCTAAGCAGCGAGTCTGCGTCCGTCGCATCCGCTTAACGCAGGAGTAAGCATTTCAATCCTCCTCTTTCCCTCCTTCCCTCCTTCCATCCTTCCCTCCCCGCTGCAGTCGGGCCTCCCGACGGTAGGGAAAGACGTCTACTATTTCGCCAGCGGCCAGCCTCCGCTGAACGCCCTGCCAGAACCCGGCGTCGAGGAGATCGCCGTGCGCCTCGAGGAAGTCATCGCGCAAGGGGCCGGCAGGCACCAGAAAGGCCTTAAACTCCTCCGGGAAGACGTCCTGTTCTCCCACGTGAAACCACGGCTCTGCCGAAAATTCCTGCTCGATCGAGGTGGGCTCGGGAATCCGCCGAAAGTGACATTCCGATAGCAGGCTGAGCTCATCGTAGTCGTAGCAGATGACCCGGCTGTGCCTAGTCACACCGAAGTTCTTCAGCAACATGTCACCGGTAAAAATATCGGCGGCGGCGAGATCCTTGATGGCGTTGCCGTAGTCGATCACGGCATCTCGTGCCGCGTCCTGGTCGGCATCACCGAGGAACAGGTTGAGCGGGGTCACCCGGCGCTCGGTATAGAGGTGGCGGACGATGACGCGGTCTCCCTCCACCCGTATCGTTCGGCCTGCCACCCGGGCCAGATAGTCCAGCAGCGCTTTGGGAAAGCAGCGGCAGGGAAATTCCAGGTGCTCGAACTCCTGGGCGTCCGCCAACCTGCCCACCCGGTCCCGAACAAAGACGAAGTGGTATTTGTCCATCACCGCGCGCCGGGTGGTGTTCTTGGGGGCGCCAAAGCTGTCCTTGATGACCTTGAACACCACGTTGAACGAGGGGAGAGTGAAGACCGCCATGACCATGCCCTCATCTCCCTCGGCGAAGGCAAATCTCACCTCCGGCTCCTCCAGGTGCCGCATCAGGCCGCGGTAGAGCTCAGTCTTGCCGTGCTTGTTGTGGCCGATCGCCGTGTACAGCTCGTGTACCAGCTTGAGTGGCATGATGGTAGCAAGGAAGTCCACCAGGGCGCGCGGATAGGGTGCATCCACCCGAAAGTAGGTCCAGCTGAATCCGAAGACGACGCTGGCTTCGTCCGAGGTCATGAGAACCGCGTCCACCACGATCCCTCGCTCAGCGTGCAATAGCGGTATCACCAGGGGGATGACTTCGGACCCAGCGCGAATCCGGCCCACCAGATACGCTCCCTTGTTGCGATAAAAGACAGAACGCACCACGTCTATGTCCACCGGCCCCGATGATTCCAGCGTCCGGCGGATTCGGGCGTGGATCAGTTCGGCCACCAGCACGGTATCCCGCTCCAGCTGGGCGTACGGCACCGCCCAGGGCACGGCCTGGAGGATACGGCGTAGCAGCGTGGGGTCTACCTTGGGGGCGGTGTACACATTGCAGATGGTGTTCTGGCCCTGCGTCGGGAGGGAGGGTGAACGGTCCAGGTACTCGATTGTGGAGTCGACGCCCACGGTGCTGAACACCCGCCTGGTCACCGAATTAAAGAACGTCTCGGTTAGTTCCGCATCGGGCCGGCCGGCGGTCTGGCGAGCATGCTCCGACTTCATGGCCGCCCAGCACGTCCGCTCCATCACACCGTCTGCCAGTCTGCCGTGTACCTCCGCGACAGCGCTATCCACGTGGGTCTTGTAGAGCGCGAGGCGCTCGGTGGCGTCGGCCTGCGCACCCGACCAGTCGCGCTGCTCGAAGCGGCTCGGGGCGCGGCGGGTAATTTCCTCGAAGCCGCTCGCATACTTCTCGTAGGCCGCATGGATGGCGGTCACCGCGCCGGAGGAGGGGTGGAGGGTCATATTGCCGTTCATTCATCACCCGATCAGATTGAGCGGCGAAACATCCAGCCAACTCACAGGCCGTAAGAGAGTGCGCAATGTCAGCGTCCACGTCTGCCCCTACGCCGCTTGAGGCCCCTACCGGCGGCGAAGCCATCACGATGACCCAGGGCGGGATTCAGGTGCCCACCATCCCCATCATACCATTCATCGAGGGAGACGGCACCGGCCCTGACATCTGGCATGCTTCGAAATACGTGTTCGATAACGCGGTAGAGCGAGCCTATGGGAACCGGCGGCGGATCGCATGGCTCGAAGTGCTGGCGGGGGAGAAGGCCAAGGACCGAATGAACAGTTGGCTGCCCGATGAGACTCTGGCGGCCATCGACCATTATCTGGTTGCCATCAAGGGGCCCCTGACCACGCCCGTCGGCGGGGGGTTTCGCTCGCTGAACGTCGCGCTGCGCCAAAAGCTCGATCTCTACGCCTGCGTGCGTCCGGTGCGCTATTTCAGCGGGGTGCCCTCGCCGGTGAAGACCCCCGAGGCGGTCAACATGGTGATCTTCCGTGAGAACACGGAAGACATCTACGCCGGTATCGAATACAAGGCTGGAACCAAAGATGCCCGCCGGGTGCTCGAGTTTCTTCAGGGGGAGATGGGGGTCCAGACCATCCGCTTTCCGGACACCAGCGCCATCGGTATCAAGCCCATTTCGGAGGAGGGCTCAAAACGGCTGATCCGCTCGGCCATCGAATATGCTCTGGTGCAGAAGTACGAAAGCGTCACGCTCGTGCACAAGGGCAACATCATGAAGTACACCGAGGGCGGCTTCCGCGACTGGGGCTACGCCCTGGCTCGGGAGGAGTATGGGGCAACCGACCTCGACGGCGGCCCCTGGTGCAGCCTGCCGGGGGGCCTGGTGATCAAGGACGTGATCGCCGACGCCTTTCTCCAGCAGATTCTCACCCGTCCCCGCGACTACGGCGTCATCGCCACGATGAACCTCAATGGCGACTACATCTCGGATGCACTTGCGGCCCAGGTCGGCGGGATCGGCATCGCCCCCGGCGCGAACATCAACTATCTCACCGGCCACGCCATCTTTGAGGCCACTCACGGCACCGCACCGAAGTATGCTGGACAGGACAAGGTGAATCCTGGCTCGGTGATTCTTTCGGGTGAGATGATGTTCCGCTACCTCGGCTGGGACGAAGCAGCTGATCTGATTGTATCCTCGCTGGAAAAGACCATTTTACAGAAGCGGGTCACATACGATTTCGAGCGTCTCATGACCGGCGCCACGTTGCTCAAGACCAGCGAGTTCGGCCGCGCGATGGTCGAAAATATGTAGTGCGTGAACGGTAAACGGTGAACGGGTAAGAACGCTGTCATCCTGAGCGAAGCGAAGGATCCAGCAGAATGAAATCTCATTCTCTTCCTTTCAGCTTGTTGAGCTCTCGTCGATCCTTCTTCGTCGGCCTTCCCCGCTCCGGCACAAAGGCGGCATGAAGGCTCCTGAGCTGGAGTGCCATGGCCTCTCGTGCTGCCCGGCTCTCGGGCTTCTCCTCGTACAGCCGGGCGGCGTCGGCGGCCGGCCCGCGACGCTCGGAGAGCTCGCGCACGATAATCTGATGCTCATAGGGCCCCTGCCGGATTCGGACCTCGTCGCCCATCTGCACCGGCTTGGCACGTTTGACTCGCTCTCCATTTACCTGGACTTTACCCCCGGCGATCGCCTCGGCGGCAAGCGACCGGGTCTTGAAAAAGCGGGTGGCCCAAAGCCACTTGTCGAGCCGAACTCGGTCTGCTGTCCCGGTCATACTGCAAAGCTAGCCAGTGCACGATCCTTCCGCCGTCCTTCTTTGCCAGGGTCTGGTTCAGGAATGAGGGCTTGAGCACTGCTCCGGCGAGTCCAGAGCCCAGTCTGCGGCGGCGCGGCCTTTGCAGGCGTATTCGGTCAGGCATACCTCCCCGACCGATCGGATTAATGTGACTCATCTGGTCCATGTGTGGCTCTGGCTGGCCAGCATTGCTGTTTCTCCCCCGGACTCCACGCTGCCGATTGCGCTCCGGACTGCTGCCGCAGACTCGGGCGACATCAATCACTCGCTCGATTCAGCCCTGATTCACGCGGGCGAGGCACTGGCGCGCGGCCGGCCCTGGCAGGCAACCCGGCTCATCGCGCCCTGGCTCAATGACTCCTCCCGGCGTACGCCGGGCGCGGTTTTTCTGGCCGCCCGCGCGGCCAGCGAGTGGAGAGGGTGGAGCGAGGTGCTTCAGCTGCTGGGCTCGGAGCCCTGGGTAGATACCCTGTATGGCGGCAACGCTCGGGTCCTGCTCGCGCGGGCTGCTCTCGAGCGGCGACAGGACTCCATCGCGCTCTATCATGCCACTCTGGCGCTGGGGCGGCGTCCCGGTTCGGGCGAACGTCTGCTGCTGCTGGCAACCGCGCTCGACCGGCTCGGCGCCCGCGACAGTGCCGCTTCGGTATACCTCCGTGCCGCGGAGCAGCTCCCCTCAGTAGCCGATTGGCTCCTGCTTCGCTCGGCCGCGGTGACCGATGACAGCGTTGCCCGGGTGGCCCTCTACGGCAGGCTCACTAACCCCTTGGCACAGAGCCGTATTCCCCGGACCGACGCGGCGGCGCATGAGAAGATCGGCGACTTGCTCGGGGCTGCGCGGCGATACGCAGCCGCAGGCGACCGTATCACCAGCCTTCGACTTCGTCTTGCGGCAAGCCCCGACAGCAGACCGCGGGCCGAGTTGCGCCGTGAGTTTCTGGGGCTGGTGACGGGTAGGGCCGGCGGCGCTGCCGTGCGAGAAGCAATAATCGTCCTCGATAGCGTCTTTGCGCCGCTCAAGCCAGCCGAAGAGCTGGTCGTCGCCCGCGCTGCCATGGAAGCTGGATGGGCGGCTCGTGCCGCGAGCGGCTTCGCCAAGGTGGGCGGGGGGGCGCTCGGGTCCGGGGAAGACCGCTTTACCTACGGTAATGCACTGACCCGCCTGAACCGGAATGCGGAGGCCGCCCTTCAGTTCGAGCTGGTCCGGGAGCCGCGTTCTATGGCGGCCCTCGCCGCCTACCTGGCGGCGCGCGCCCTGGTACGCGACGGCCAGATCGAACCGGGTCGCGCCGCTCTAGTTGCCGTGAGCCTGAAGCACGAACGGGACACGGTCGCCGCCGCTTCGGCGTTATTCCTCAGGGCGGATCTTGCTTCGGACGACCGTGGCGACCTCGAGGCGCGCCGGCTTCACCGGATAGTAGCGCTTCGTTATCCCACCAGCCGATTCGCTCCCACGTCCCGCTTCCGCGCCGCCATGATCGCGTTGCTGAGCGGGCAGCCGCGGCTGGCGGCGGAGGAGTTTGACGCGCTGGTAGAGCGGCATCCGGGGAGCGACGAGGTGCTGAGCGCCACCTACTGGGCCGGGCGCTCCTGGGCCGATGCTGGCGACAGCTCGCTCGCCAGAGGCCGGTGGCAGAGCGTCACCGCCCGGGATCCGCTTTCGTACTATGCGGCTCTGAGCTCCAGACGTCTGGGGATTCGGCCGTGGGTGCCACGACCCGCCCCCGACTCGTTTGCCACCGACACCGCTCTCGAAACCAAGGTGGCTCGCGCCGCTCTCCTCGCCCGGCTTGGTTTGGTGGCCGAGTCCCGCTGGGAGCTGGACCGCCTGGCACGTTCCAGCGACAGCTCGCCCGAGCACCTCCTGACACTGGCAAACGCATTCCGCACTCAGGGGATGGCGTCGCAGGCCATTCAGATCGCCCGGCGGGCCCTGGCTCTGGGCGCGCCGCCGGATGCCCGCACCTACCGGCTGATTTACCCTGTGGTTCATGAGGACGCGCTGTCCGCCGAAGCAGCCGAGCACAGGCTCGACCCGAGCCTGATGGCTGCATTGATCCGGCAGGAGTCGAATTTCAACCCCTCGGCCACGTCGCCCGCGGGGGCCCGTGGCCTGGCCCAGGTGATGCCCGAGCTGGGTGAGCGACTGGCCCGCGAGCTGGAGTACCCGGTCTGGGATCCGGTGCTCCTATACCAGCCGGATGTGAGCATACAGCTGGGCGCGGTCCACCTGCGCGAGCTGTTCACTCGGTATGAGGATCGGGTTCACATTCTTGCCGCCTATAACGCCGGAGTCTCACGAGTCGAGCGCTGGTCCCAGCGGATCGGGGTGGACGACCCCGAAGTGTTCGCCGAGCGCATTGCCTTTGTGGAGACTCGGGACTACGTCCGCATCATTCAGCGCAACGAAGATATCTATCGGGCACTGTATCGGGGCCAGCTGACAGAGCGCGCGAAATCCCCACCGAGCTCACTGGAGGAGCCGGTAGCCGGCGACATCCCGCAAATGTGAGGGTAGCAACCCAGGGAGGATGTTTTTAGTTTGAAACGCCTCCTCACTGTCAGGTCTCATCGGGTTGCTCAATACCGCCCAACCTCTGGATCTGCTGGAACGCGTTGGCGAGGGCATCTTCGCTCTCGATGCCGACTGGCGCTTCTCCTATCTGAACCGGCACGCCGAACGGGTGCTGGCCCGTCTTACCGGGTCCCCTTCCGCCGATCTACTCGGCAGCATTATCTGGAACCGCCCTCAGCTGGCTGACTCCTCCCTGGGCCGGGCCTTGCACCGCGCTCACGCCGAGCAGATCCCCGTGATACAGGAAGTGCTCGACAGCGGCAGCCGCGGCCCGGTCGAGGTGCGGGCTTACCCATCGGAGGATGGTCTCACCGTCCTCCTGCGCGAAGGCGCCCTGCAGGGGCACACCGCTCAGATCCTCGATGCCATGGGCGAGGCATTTCTGGGGTGCGATCACGAGTGGCACATAACGCACATCAACGAGCGCGCTGACCGGTATCTGGCGGTGCTGGGGCTCCGCCGCGCCGGTCTGCTCGGACTCAATGTGTGGCAGGCCTTCCCGGCTCTTGCCGGCACCCGCATTCAGGCCGAGGCGTTCCGAGCGCACGCCCAGGGAACCGAGGTCGAGGTAGAGGAGCATTGCGGGCCACTGGATCGAAGATTCTCGATCAGGATCGCCCCGACGTCGAGTGGTCTGGTGTGCTACGCGCGTGAGATCCCCGACGATACCCGGGTGGAGCATGCACTTCATGTGAGCGAGCAGCGGTTCCGCAGCCTGGTCGAGTCGATAGACGACGTCGTATTCCGGCTGGACCGTGACCAGCGCTGCGTGGATGCGTTTGGCCGCTGGCTCGAGCGGCAAGGGTTCAGCCCTGCCAAGCTGATCGGCAAGACGATCGCCGAGATAGTCGGGGCGGACGCGGCCCGGGTTCACCAGATGGCAAACCTCGCCGCCCTGGCGGGCGAGACCGTTACCTATGAGTGGGTCCTCCGGTCCCAGCGCGGCATTCACCACATGCAGACCACCCTCTCTCCTCTCCGGGACGCCACCGGCGAAGTCACCGATATCGTCGGGGTGGGCCGCGACATCAGCCAGCGGGTGGAGGCGGGACGCGAACTACAGAGATGGGCCAGGATATTCGAGCATGCCGGCTGGGGCGTTGCCATCATCAGCCCCGACGGTCAAACTATCGAGAGTGTGAACCCTGCCTTCGCCCTGATGCACGGTTGGACGGTTGATGAGCTGCGCAGCAGGCCAATGGCCGATCTGGCGGCAGCTGGGCGCCGGGAGGAGTTCCTTGACCAAAGCCGGGCGTTGCGCGCACAAGGCCATCAGATATGGGAGACCGAGCGGCTGCGCCGGAACGGTGCCGCATTCCCTGCGTTGATCGATGCCACGGCGGTCAGGGATGCCGCAGGTCAGGTTATCTGCTACGCCGTCAACCTGCAGGACCTCACCGAGCGCAGGCGGGCGGAGGAGCAGGTACGGCAAGCCCAGAAAATGGAAGCGGTCGGACGACTGGCGGGAGGAGTGGCCCACGATTTCAACAACATGATGATGATCATCATGGGGTTCAGCGACTTCCTGCTCAGCGCGCTTGCCCGGGACGATCCGCGCTGGGCGGATGCTGACGAGATCCGGAAGGCAGCCGAGCGGGCCATGCACCTGACAAGGCAGCTGCTTGGCTTTGGTCGGCAACAACTGGTGGCTCGCTCGGTTCTCAGTCTCAACGAGATCGTCTCAGGGATGGAGCGGATGCTGCGCCCGCTGCTGGGTGAAGACATTCGGCTGGTGACCCGCCTGTCGGTCGGCCTGGGAGGGGTCGAAGCCGATTACGGACAACTGGAGCAGGTGGTGATGAACCTCGCCCTCAACGCCCGAGACGCCATGCGAGGCGGGGGCCGCCTCAGTATCGAAACTCTGGACGTAGATCTGCCCGAGGGATACGCCTACCGGAACATTGGAATCGACATTCCAGCCGGCCCCTACGTGATGCTGGTGGTTACTGATACCGGCCACGGCATGACTGCCGAGGTAAAAGGGCGCCTATTCGAGCCGTTTTTTACCACCAAACCCACCACGCAGAATACCGGCCTCGGCCTGGCGACTGTCTACGGAATTGTGGCTCAGAGTGGCGGGTATATCTGGGTGGACAGCGAATCCGGAAAGGGAACGGCATTCAAGATGTGCTTCCCCCGGGTCGATGCCGAGGGGGAGATTGCCCAACCGGGCGAGCGTCCTGCCGCGCCGACCCGGGGCTCGGAAACGATCCTGCTGGTCGAGGACGAGCAGGCGGTGCGCACCGTGGCCACCCGGGTGCTGACCAACCAGGGTTATTTCGTGCTTGCCGCATGCAACGGCGAAGAGGCGCTGGCCATTGCGGAGAAACTCGACGGCGCGATCGACCTGGTAGTGACGGACGTCGTTATGCCGGACATGGCCGGCCCCGAACTGGTCGAACGCCTGGTCGAGAGATGGCCCCAGGTGCGGGCGGTTTATATGTCCGGATACGCCGAGGGCGACAAGGTCCGGGCTGGAATGCAGGACTGGGAGACGTCATTCCTTCAGAAGCCCTTTTCAGCAGACAGTCTGACCCTGACCGTGCGTCAGGTTCTCGACCGGAGTAACCAAGGGAGCGAGTGAGCGGTCATGCATCACATCCCGGCTCCTCCCACGCTTCCGATCTTGACCAGCAATAATGTCCTAGCATGAAAGCGTCCCGAATGGCGTCCAGGAGGTCGAGTCTATTATGGAAAGCAGAGTAAAGTTTGCGGGGCATCCGGTTCACCCGATGCTCATTGTCTTTCCGCTAGGCCTTCTCGGTGCGGCGGTAGTCTTCGACATCGTATACCTCATTTCCGATAATTCCCAATGGGCGGTGGCAGCGCACTACATGATCGGAGCCGGGCTGATCGGGGGTCTAGCCGCCGCGCTGTTCGGCTGGCTCGATTGGCTGGGGATCCCGGCGGGAACCCGGGCCAAACGCCTCGGGCTCTGGCATGGCCTGGGTAACATGGCGGTGGTGGTGCTGTTCATTCTGAGCTGGCTGCTGCGGCGAGAGAATCCGGCCATGCCTCCCACCGGTGCCATCGTTGCGGGGCTCTCAGGGGTCATGCTTTCCCTGATCACCGCCTGGCTGGGCGGGGAACTGGTGTACCGTCTGGCGGTAGGAGTGGATGGAGGCGCGCACCTCGACTCACCCAGTTCGCTATCCGAGCTGCCGGCGGGTGCGGGGCTCAGCGCGGCCCGTAAGGGCGACGGCCCCTCTTCATTCTCGGGTTAGCGGCTCAAGCCCCAGACACTCACCAGCTGCTCCTTCTGGGCGCGCGTTAGCCGCTTGATGGCGCGCTCGCGCCGCTGAGCGCCGGAGCGGTCGGTAGCGGTCTCCCTATAAACCATGACCACGGGTACTCTGGAGCGGGTGTACGCACCGCCGTCTCCGGAGTTGTGCTCCGCCAGCCGGCGCACGGGATCGGTGGTGACCCCGGTATACAGGGTCCCATCCCGGCATCGGGCAAGGTACACTGTCCAGTTCATTGGTCTAATGATAGATGCGCCCCCTACCGTCCGCGTGGTCGCCCTCTCTATCTTCGGCTGGCCCCCCTTTAGCTATGAGCCATGAGCTATGAGCTATCATAGCTCCACGATGAGGTACGATGGAATCACACGCTCCGTCGGAGCGGAATTCGGCTCCGACGGTGCCGGATCGGCGGCGGCCGGGAAAGAACACTCTTCCCGCCCAGCGCACGCTGCTCACCTGGCTCTTTACCGGCCGGCTGGTCCTGGCTACGGGCGTGTTACTGTGGGCTGGCTTGGTCTGGACCGACCGCCCCCAGGAATCGTTCATCGTCAGCATTTCGGTGGTGTTCGCCCTGGTCTTTACCGGATATGGGGCGGGCACGGTATTTTTTCTCAAACGGAAGACAGGGAACGCCTTCTTCCTGATCCAGGCGATGGTGGATCTGGGTCTGGTCACAACGGTAGTGCATTTCACCGGCCAGCCGCAGTCGGCATTTCCGGCGTTATACGCGCTGGTGGTGGTCGCCTACGCCCTGCTGCTGCCGCCGGTGCCGGTGGCGCTCACCGCTGTGCTGGCCTCACTGCTATATCTCGGCGACACGCTCTGGAATCACGGTTCCGGGCTGGACACCGCATCGTGGGCGCAGATCGTGGTGTACAACCTGGTCTTCGCCATGGTGGCGGTGCTGGGCTATCGGCTGCGCGAGGCGGGGATGGAGCAGGCGACCCTCGCTACCGAATTGCAGCGAGTTCGTCTCGAGGCGGACGACATTCTTCGGAATATCCGCTCCGGCGTTCTCACGGTAGATGGAGTGGGGCGACTGGCGTTCATCAACCCGACGGCGGAGCGACTGCTGGATCTCGACGGTGAGGACCTGATCGGACGGCCGGTGCTCGACCAGCTCAAGACCCGCTCTTCCGAGCTCTGGGCTGCCGCCGTGTCCGGAATACGCAACGGACGGAAGATCAGCCGGGGTGAGGGTATGGTGGTCCAGCGTGGTGGCCGTATGTTCCCGATCGGGTTGAGCACCACCACGTTCCGCCAGGAAGCCCAGGAGGCGCCATCGGTCACCGCCATCTTTACCGATATCTCCGATCTCAAGGAGGTACAGGAGCTCCACATGCGGGCGGAGCGTCTGGAGGCGGTGGCGGAGTTGAGCGCATCGCTGGCCCACGAAATTCGCAATCCGCTGGCGTCGATCCGTAGCTCGGTGGAACAGCTGGCCCGCTCCAAGCATGCCGATGAAGACGAGCGGTTTCTGGCTGGGCTCATCGTCCGGGAGAGTGACCGCTTGAGTCGGCTGCTGAGTGAGTTCCTGGATTTCGCCCGGGTGCGCGCCACCCACTTCGCGCTGCTCGACCTGCACTCCGTCGTCGTTGCAGTGGTGCGGCTGATCCGGGCCCATCCCGACTGCAGGCCGGATGCGGCCATTACCGTCGAAGGCGGGCATACGGTGCTCGAGGGGGATGAGGACCTGCTGCACCGCGTTATCGCGAATTTGGTCCTGAACGCGGTCCAGGCCGCGCGAGGGCCGATCAAGATCACCGTTGCGGTTACCGAGGTTCAGGCCTCGGACATCCCCCACGGCACCAATCTGGAGCATGCCGTCCGGCTGCAGGTCAAGGACAACGGGCCCGGCATTCCAGAAGAGGTCAGGGAGCGGCTGTTTCAGCCGTTCGTGTCCGGCCGCTCCGGCGGCAGCGGATTGGGGCTGGCGATAGTCCAGCGCGCCGTGGAAGCGCATCGCGGTCTGGTCCTGGTCGATTCCGGTGCCGGTACCGGCACCACCTTCACCATTTTCTTGCCCGCCAAGATGGTTGCGGAGGACGCTGCATGACTCAGAAGCCATCCCTGTTGGTCGTCGACGACGAGTCGGGAATTCTCGACACCCTGCGAATCCTGCTTCGAAACGAGGGATTCGAGGTGACCACTGCCCAGGGTGGGAAGGCGGGGCTGGAGCAGATCCGCTCGGGAACTCACGACATCATCCTGTCAGACGTGCGTATGCCGCAGGTCTCCGGACTCGATATCCTCACCGCGGCCCGGGAGCAGGACCCGATGACGCCGGTCATTTTGATGACCGCTCAGGCGTCGCTTCAGAGCGCCATCAGCGCCGTGAACTCAGGCGCCTTCTACTATATACAAAAGCCGTTCTCCAACGATGAGCTGGTGGCTATCCTCCGCCGCGCCTGCGAGTACCGGGCGGTTAAGGTCGAGAATACTCAGCTCAAACAGGAGATTCGCCGGCGGGACAAACCCACGATCGCCCGGCCCATCGGGAAGTCGAAACGCTTTCTCGATGTGCTCAAACTGTCGGAGCACGTGGCCCCGACGGACTCCACGGTGTTGATCCAGGGAGAGAGCGGAACCGGCAAGGAGGTCATCGCCAGATATATCCATAATCTTTCCAGCCGGACTGACGGGCCCTTCCTTTCGATCAACTGCGGCGCCCTGCCCGAAAACTTGCTCGAGAGCGAGCTTTTCGGTCACGTCAAGGGTTCATTCACCGGTGCCGTTCGAGACAAGCAGGGACTTTTCGCGGCGGCCCGGGGCGGGAGCTTCTTCCTCGATGAAGTAGGGGAGATGCCGGCCTCCCTCCAGGTCAAGCTCCTGCGGGTGCTCCAGGAGCGGGAGGCCATTCCCGTGGGGGCAACGGAGGCCATCCCGGTAGACGTTCGGATCATCGCTGCCACCAATCGCGAGCTGGAGGAGGAGATCCGGCGCGGCAACTTCCGCTCTGACCTGTTCTACCGGCTCAACGTCATCGCTATCAACCTGCCGCCGCTGCGCGAGCGGCGGGACGATCTGATACTCCTGATCGAGGCGCTGTTGCAGAACCTGGCCACCGAGACCGGAACCGAGCCCAAGGCGCTGGCCGCCGAGGCGCTCGACGCCGTTATGGTCTATGAGTGGCCCGGGAATGTTCGGGAGCTGGATAATGCGCTGGAGCACGCGGTGGTGCTGACTCGAGGAAACCTCATCGAGGCGTCGTCCCTGCCCGAGCGGATCACCAAGCGCCGGAAGGAGCCGCTGGTGGCCGAGCGCTCCTACCGCAATCCGACGCTGGAGGTGATCGAGCGGGCCTACATCATGTGGGTGCTCCAGGCCGAAGGCGGCAACAAGACCCGGGCCGCCGAGGTGCTGGGTATCGACCCGTCGACATTGTATCGCAAGTTGAGCCGCTACGAGGAGCAGGTCGAGGTCAAGGTATAAGGTATAATGTAGGGGCGCATCGGCAAGCGCCGCTCATCGAATCAGCTTGAGAGGCTGCTCTCCTGGCGAGGCGGCCGGCAGAGGAGCTTCTCTGCCTAACGGGCAGCCACGGGGGGCTGCCCGTACGGGCGGGCCCCTGTGCCCGCCCGCTCCCGCCCGCTCCCGCTGGGCTCAGCGGGCCCCGCAGCCGCCCGATGCGCCTCAATCCCAATGGCCCTTCCCAGCGCGAAGGCCTTCCCAAATCCCGCATAGGGCCGCCGCCAGCCGCGCAATTACGATCCCGCCATCGCAGATCGGCGATCATATTCTCCGGTCTCCTCCACGCAACCCCGGAATGCGAACTCCCGAAGGCTGGCCCTGCCGTCGCTCGATCCGTCTGAAAGGCTTCGATTATTCCCTACCAGGTCCGTACTTTATCACGATCGGCACCCAGAACCAGCGGCCGCTATTTGGCGATATCGTAACCGGGCAAGTGCAGTTGAATCCGGCCGGCCAGATGATATCGGGCGTCTGGTGCGAGCTTCCAGAGCACTACCCTGGGGTTACCCTCGACGCCTTCGTTGTCATGCCCAATCACGTCCACGGGATTGTTGTGCTTGGACGAGCCAGCATTCACGAACCGATCTCGCTCGGGGATGTGGTCCATCGATTCAAGTCTTTTACAACGGCGCGGTATAGACTCGCGGTCCGGGAGAGTGGCTGGCCCCGATTCCATGGCAGGCTCTGGCATCGCAATTACTACGAACGAATCGTCCGTAATCGGGCCGCCCTCCTGGCCATCCGACGCTACATCGCCGACAACCCTCGTAGCTGGAAGCCCGCAGCCCCCGATGCCGCATCCCACGACTAAGACAGCCCTCTCCGCCGCCGCACCCGCGAATTCGGGCTCGGACGCGGTTAGATGGTTGTGCTCTGCTTTGGAGACCGCAACAGGTTGCGTCGGCTCACTCCGGCGAGTGGGCTCTTGCAAAATCCGCCTGAGCGGGCCCGCATATCGGCTGCACCCGGCGGTGCAATGGATTGCTAAGTGCCTGAAGACGTTGGTCTTGAGGATGAGCACCGGGGGGTGGCATATGTGTTGCCTTACCCCAGGCCAGTCACACCGCGTCTCGCAGCAAACACGTTCCGATGCCGCGCCACTCAACTGGAGGAAGTATGAGCAATCGCAAGGGCTTTACCCTGATCGAGCTGTTGATCGTGGTTGTGATCATCGGCATTCTTGCCGCAATCGCGATCCCGAAGTTTGCTAACACGAAGGACAAGGCGAAGATCGCCAGCATGAAGTCGGACCTGCGCAATTTCGTCTCGGCTCAGGAAGGCCACTTCGCTGATTACGCGACCTACGCCACGGGGCACAACGCAGCCGCCAACTGCACGCCGGCAGCCGCATCGGTGTGTTTCGCGCAGACTGTCGGCAACTCAGTTTTGACCATTGTCGCTACCGATGCAGCGGCTGGTTACTCGGCAACCATCACCAACACCAGCCTGAGCCTGGCCAAGACCTGCGGCGTGTACGCCGGCAACGAAGGTACTCCGAACGCTGCAGTCGTACAGGAAGGCGCCCCGGCCTGCTGGTAAGCCTGAGCGCTGGTTGAGAACAAAAGGGGCGGTGGCCGAGGGTCACCGCCCCGTTTCTCAAGCCCCAACTTCTTCAATCGTGAGAGAGCAGCGGTACCCCTATGCCGACCTTACCAACGATTACGAGGCGCTCTGAAGCTGGCTTCACGCTCATCGAGCTTCTCATCGTCGTGGTGGTTATCGGATTGCTGGCCGTGATCGCCATCCCGAAGTTCAGCAACACCAAGGAGCGGGCGATCGTCAGCCAGATGAGGAGCGATCTGCGCAACATGGTGACGGCGCAGGAGTCGTACATCACCGATGCCCTCACCTATTATGGCGGCCCGATACCAGACCCGGCCCTGGCTTACGGTCCCTCGGGGAACAACATAGTCACCCTATCCGGGGTGACCAACACCGGCTGGGCCGCCGTCGCCAGCACCCCCAGCTCATCGCGGACCTGCGCCATCTTCATCGGCACCGCGGCTCCGCCTGCACCTGCTACCGACGAGGGACTGGTGGCCTGCACGCCGTAAACCGGCGGCAGCTCCTGGTGCACTGGGTGGATCTGTAAGAGGGTGTCGCCTGGGATGGCGGCAAAATTGCTAGATGTCTCCCTGCACTGCTGCATCTCGCTGAATTACGAGTGAGATGCAATCGCTGTCGTAAGGATCGTGCAAGGTCCCGTGGATTATGCCCGAAGCCGGGTTGATGTGAGCAGGGCTGTGCGAGGTCAGGTCTATCTCTAATCGCAGGTGAGGCGA
>JACCRS010000237.1 GCA_013813435.1 Gemmatimonadales bacterium | reverse complement strand
ACGACTAGTAGCTAATAGCGGTCACGGCGCTATCGTCTAGGGGACTAGGACGGGGCCCTCTCAAGGCCCAAACACGGGTTCGAATCCCGTTAGCGCTATGTGAGCTATTAGCTAGTTGCTATTAGCTTTTAAGCCCACCGGAGTAGCTAAATAGCTAATGACTCACAGCTAATAGCTAATCGGCCCCATCGTCTATCGGTTAGGACGGGACCCTTTCAAGGTCCAGAGAGGGGTTCGACTCCCCTTGGGGCTATGGATGATAGGAGTTGGGAAACGCCCTCGGAATGCTGCGCCGCTAGCTCAATTGGCAGAGCAAGTGACTCTTAATCACTAGGTTGTAGGTTCGATTCCTACGCGGCGCACTAAAATATCAAACTCCCTCCTTGCACGGCCTGGCCCAACCCAGGCCGTTTCCTTGGTGATGTAGGGAACCAGCCATCTCTCCGTGAGGACCCGCGATGTGTCCGGGCCAAGCTATCAGTCTGTCGGGTGTGGCGCCTACCTAGAAATCCGACGTTGGTTCACTACCACAGGACTGATCTGAGCTCGCGGCCAGCATGTCGCGTCCGCTGCCCTAACCATCCGGTCCCGAGCAGTTTATTAACGATGCTCGCAGGCCCAAAGCGAGAGCGGTTGATAGGTACAAAAATTGCACCCACATGCACGGGTGGTCTCCGCAGTCCACGTCCTCAAAGGAGGATCTGTGAGCCCCGCATGCGCGCGCAGCATGGCGCTGATACTCAGCCTGTTCGCCCTCCAGTCATGTGCCGAAAACACCAACCTGACTCAGCCTGAAACGGAAGGAGAACACACTCGAGCCACACCCTCGTTCGCCGTCGCCTCGAACACCTGGACCGAGAAAGCTCCCATCCCGGGTGGCTCCCCTAGGTTTGGAATCTCTGCCGCGCATTTCCCTAATTCGGCCGGACAATCCCTCGTCTACGTCTTCGGTGGCACTGATGATGAGGGAGGAACTCCGTTCGGAATCGCGGTCTACAACGCGGCGACGAATAGCTGGGGCGGGGCGCCAGGGGGCCCCTTCAGCGTCAGCGTCTATCAAACGAACGGGGTCGGCGCCATCGGCACCAGGCTGTATTTCTCCGGCGGGTACAACAGTGTGGACGGGGGCGTGCAGAACTTCACCAACAGGACGTGGGCCTACGATGTCGTTGCCGGCCAATTGATCAGACGGGCCGACATGCCGAAGTTCACCGCGGAGGGCGTCACCGGCGTCCTTGACGGCAAGCTCTACGTGCTGCCCGGCCAATGTTCTGCGGACAGATGGCCCCTGCCGGGCTACTGTGAAACCGAGGACATCCGCACGCTCTTCCGCTACAACCCGGCAACGAACAGCTGGGCCACCCGGCGCTCAGCTCCGCACTTTCACAGTGGCGGCGCTGCCGGGGTCATCGACGGGAAGTTCTATGTCGCGGGGGGTGTGAGGAACTTTGGCAACCAGGCGGTTTCCGATCTCGATGTTTATGATCCCGCCACCAACACCTGGAAGACACTGGCTCCGATGCCCAAGGGCGGGCGGGCCATTGGGACCGTGCTGGATGGCAAGCTCTTTGTAGTATCCGGGCTCGATGCATACGTCTACAACCCCCGGACTGACAAGTGGAGCACCATAGCTGACCCGGCGCGAGGGCACGATGCAGTGGTTCGGGTCCGGATCGATGGTAATCCTCACCTTCTGGCGGTGGGCGGTAACCACGGGCCGGGTCAGGATATCCCCAATGCCAGTGAGTTATACACGCCATAACGCAACCATCGGCGGAATCACTTTTTGCAGGTTCGATTGCCGGCGCGGCAAAGCAGCTAGACCAAAGACACGAAAAGGGCCACCTGATCAGGTGGCCCTTTTTATTCCTCCGCAGCCCTTCTTATTGCCGGCAGGAGGTCTTGACGTGGTTTCTGGCCTTGGTCGAGAGCTCAGCCATTGCGACCTTGATGTCCGGACGGTCGTAGTATGCGGAGGTGTACTTCCACATGCCAAAGCCGCAAACATAGCTCTGAGAGAAGAGCGCCGAGCCGTACGTCCTGAGCTCGTTTGCGCTCATAGCCCAACTTTTGGGGTAATTGCCGTGAAAGCCGCTGCTTCCGTTGCCACCGTCGAGTACGTTCAGCCCGGAAAACACACCGAGACCCTTCCTCTTTGCAGCGGCGACCTGGTTGGCAGCCCATAGGGTAGGGTTACTACTCGTCTTCGAGCGGTACATGGCCCAGCCGGCATCGAGATTGGTGTAGATGGTTGGCGAGTCGGCAAGCCAATGCAGCGGCGCGTTGACGATCGTGGTCAAGGTGGGCCACAGCTGCTTGCTATACTTGGCCATCTCCTCGACGGTAGACTGAGGAATGATCTTCCCGCCCCACCTGCTCTGGAAGTGCGGCTCGTCAATGATGAAGTGACCTATCAGCGTTCCGTCAGCGATGTAAGAACTGAAGTTGACGCCCCGGTAGCGATCGATGCGGGCCTTCCACACCGCCAGGCTGAAGGTACCATCGGCGTTTCTGGATTCGCCCCCAAAGTTAAGGAGAGCTCGACCCCCTTTCGCTTTCGTTTGGGCAAGATACGACAGGATCCCCGATGCGCTCATGCCGCGCACCCCCCCGGTATGCACCGAGTTCATCTGGGACGGCTGTAGACCAAACGACGCGAAGACTATTCCTGCGGGTGCTGCGGTCACAAACTCAGGGGCTACGTCTGAGGGCCCTGACGTCGGACCCACCCGATCCGAGTCGTCACATGCAGTGAAGACGAGCGGGGCAAAGGCGAGGCACAACTTCCGTATGCGTTTCATACCTGCGGTCCTCAAGACATGTCAGTGAATGATTGGGTCATAGTCGCAAGCGCGGACGTAGCAGGTGCGGACGGAGCCCGAACAGCTCTAGGCAGGCAGTTGCGACGACGCAGGTCCAATCTAATCGACCGGGCCCCGGCAGAGAAGAGAGGGCTCAATCATCATCATCGTCGCGCCGGTCCTGCAGCGCCTCCGCGGCCAGGTGCCGAATGACGGAGTCCTTCTCCTTGGCCGCCATGGCAAGAACGACATCGCCCCGGCGGTCCTCGATCTCCGCCAGCGCTTTCACCACCGCGAAACGAAGGCGCGGGTCGGTACTGCGATAGGCGCTGCTCAGGGCCGGTATAGCGGCCGGGTCGGCGATCTCTGCCAGCGATAGCGCGGCGATGACTCGGAGCTCGGAGTCGGTATCGACCAGGGCCGCGATCAGTCGCTCAGGGGCCCGCTGGAGGTTGTCCAATTCGCCAAGCGAACGTGCCGCGAGCCTGCGGACAACCACGTCGGCATCATCAATCGCCTGGGCCAAAGGGCCTGCCGCTTTCGGGCTCTCCACCTCGCCGAGCGCTTCCGCCGCAGCCCGCCGGACATCCACCACATCGTCGCGCAAGGCCGGAGTGAGCGCACCGGTGGCTCTGTGGTCCTCGATTTCCCCTAGAGCGTGGACCGCGGCCAGGCGCACCCGAGGTTCGCTGTCGCGCACCAGCCTGCCGAGACGATCGGTGGCCCTGATATCCTCGATCTCGCCCAGGGCGATGGCGGCGGCGGCGCGGGTCTCGGCATCGGCTGATCCCAGCAGCTCGCTCAATGGCTTTACTGCCCGGGCATCCTCCAGCTCTCCCAAGGCATACACCGCCATCCGGACAACCGGCTGGTCCCGGTCGCGCAATGCGCGCGTCAGGTCGTGAAAGGCGGCAGGATTCTCGGCATCGGCGAGGCCCAGGGCTGCTGCCTCGCGGACCCGCGCACCTTCGTGACGCAAACCGCCACGCAGCAGCCGGACGGCCTCAGCTTGTTCGCTCTGACCCAGCATGCGGGCCGCAGCCCGACGTACGCAGGACTGCGGGTGGCCCAACCCGTGAGCCAGGTGAGATAGTGCTGCGGGGTCCGTTACCCGGTGGCTCAGTGTCCGGCGGATCTTCTCGTGCGTCTCCTCGGCCCTCATCTGCCCGGACTCATAGCCGTGGCTCCAGTGGCTCCAGTTGTTCCCGATCGAACGGACCACAAACTGGCACACAACCGGGTCGCTTGCCGCCAAGGCCTGGAGGAAGCCCGCAACGGTTACGGAATCGGGACCCTTTTCAGGAGGCGTCACTCCGGTCCAGGGGTCCACCTCGTCGTAGTCTTTCCCAAGGGCCTGAGCACTGATTGGAACTCCGGGCCCGAAGAGGAGAAGCAGGGTGAGCGCCGCCGAAAGGGCGGGAAAGCGTCGTTCTATCATCTTTGATCTCCGGGATCCAAGCGTGGTCGAGGGTGCCCTGGCCGGGCATCACGACGTTGGACAGGGTAGAGATGAAGAGGGTTGCAAGCCGAGACCTCGACGTAAGGCGTACTCACCCACATTTTGTTGGGATCACATGTCAATTCGGATCCCGACTCCACCCGCGGGGCTCCAATGCGTACCGAGAATCTCTTCCTCTCTACCGCCGCCGTACTACTGACTCTCTCCTGCTCGGCCCAAACCCCCACGGAGCCAGAATTTCGTAGCATACTTGGCCGCTGGGTGACTCAACGCTTCGACCTGGGGCCTTCGGCCTCATACGAACACCATCTGACCTTCAGCCCATTCCGGAGGTTTGCTTCGGAGGTCCGCAACTACGGTTCTTACCCGGGGCAAGGGCCGGAAGAGTTCTCCGGTTATAGTCGAGTAGAGGGGACTTACAATATCGATGGCAACCGCCTGCGGTTCAGCCCGAAGCGACTGGTCTGGTGGGATCTCTTCTACGGTAAGAATTCGCCGACGCAGACTATAGAGCCCTATCCTTATGGCAGCTTGTTCGACGATGCCCGGTCGGAGATAGTGGGCGATCGTTTGACCTTGCGCTACGTGAGCTATCCCTCTGACGCGCCCGTTGAGACAACGCTCGAGCTCATCAGGGCCTTCAGAGAGTGAGGACCGGCAGTCTGCTAGCGAAAGGTTCCCGGGCTAACCTGGTAGACGCCGTGGTACATCCCAGCCTCGTCCTCCGGCGCCCAGAACCCTAGCTGCTCGGTCCACCGCGTGGTCTGGAGCCGCCGGCCGCGCAACGTGAGAAACCCACCCGCCCGGGTAGTGACCACTCCCAGCCTTCGCAGGTCTGTCAGGCCACGGATGTTAACCCCGATGCGCTGCTCGGCCACCCGCCGCGCCGCCACGGGACCGATGCCGGGCACCCGCACCAGTTGCTCGTAGGAAGCATTCTGTACCTCGACGGGAAAAAGCTCCGGATGGGCCAGTGCCCACGCGCTCTTGGGGTCGATTGCGAGCGGCAGGTTGCCGTCGGGCTGGTAGACTACCTCATCCGGCGCGAACCCATAGCTGCCCAGCAGGTGGGCCGCCTGATAGAGCCGGTGCTCGCGCAGCGCGGGTGTAGCCGGAACACCTTCCATGGGCGTGTCGCTGATGGGGCGGAAGGCACTGAACTGGGGATGGTGAACGCCGCCGCCGGCTTTAAGGCGGCTCACGGTGTCGAGCATGCTGCGGTCACTGTCCGGCGTGGCGCCGACCACGAATTGCATGGTCATGCCGCTGGCGCCTCCCGGGTGGAGCGGGTCGCGGGGTTTACCATGGGCCTGCTCCGCCCGCTCCCGGACCACAAGCGAGCGCACCCGCTCGAAGTCATGCAAGGTGGTGGAGAAGCTCTTGTCCGGAGCAATTTGCGCCAAACTCTTTCCGCAGGGCGCCTCGAAGTTGAGCGACACCCGGCTGGCCAGCGCCGTGAGGCGATCTATCTGAGACGTCTCCGAGCCGGCTACCAGCTTTACGTGGATGTACCCGGCGAAACCGTGCCGCTCACGCAACAGCTCCAGCACCTGGATCAAGTCGTCCATGACCTTTACCGGACGTCCGGGAATGCCGGTCGTGATGAACAATCCCTGACACCAGCCGCGCTGATGAGCGCCGAGGAAGATGCGTACCAGCTCCTCGGGCTTGAGCAGAGTACGCGGCATAGGCCGGTCT
>JACCRS010000073.1 GCA_013813435.1 Gemmatimonadales bacterium | reverse complement strand
GCTGGAACGGGCCGAGTGGCGTTCGCGGTGACTTGTACGGCAGCGGGTCCCACTACTGGGAGCCTGGAGATCGTGACGGTCACCACCGGGCCGGCCCAGGACGCGAACGGCTATCTGGTCTCGGTTGACGACGGTGCGACTCAACCCATCGGCACCAATGCCGCGGTCACCCTATCCAATGTCCCGGCCACAGAGCACACGGTGCAGCTGCGGGGATTGGCGGCCAACTGCGGAGTCACCGGAGACAACCCGCTAGGCGTTGCGGTCGATGCCGGGGCAACAGTCCGGGTGTCGTTCAGCGTCACATGCGCCGCCACAACGGGCGCCCTCGGGGTGACGATACTAGGGCTACCGGATGGAACCGATGCGGCAGTGACCGTGGACGGCCCCAACGACTTCTCTGAGGTCGTGACCCGGACCGATACACTGGACGGACTGACTCCGGGCAGCTATGCAGTGAGCGCTGAGAACGTGGCCACCGGCGGCACGACCTACACACCCAGTGTAGGCCGCCCCACGGTGCCAGTGGCGGCGGGGGCCACCGCTGCCGTTACCGTGACCTATACTGAGGTTGCCGCGGTACCGACCCTCAATTTGCAAATTGACGGTTTGTATCTCACCCAGAGCACGCAGACGTATAACTCGGACGTTCCTCTAGTTGCAGGGCGCGACGGATTTCTCAGGGTTTTCGTGGTGGCCAACGAGAGCAACGCCGCTCGACCGAGCGTCCGAGTGCGGCTGACGAGCCCGGGCGCACCCGAATGGACTCAAAACATCTCCGCTCCTCCCGGATCAACGCCGACCCGGGTACAAGAAGGAGATCTCGAAAGCTCGTGGAACCTGCCGATTCCGGGCAGCGAAATCCGACCGGGACTGTCTATCGTGGCCGAGGTAGACCCTGACGACGATGTGGAGGAGAGCAACAACAACGACAACCGGTTTCCCGCTTCCGGCACTAAGGCGCTCGCTACGCGGAACGTTCCAGCGGCGCGCATCCGGTTCATCTCGGTTCAGCAAGGGTCCAGCCCTCCGGGGGATGTCTCCGACCCTAACCGGCTGATCGATCTCGCGCGGCGGATGCACCCACTCAACGAAGTGAGTGTCGATGTAGATCCCACAGTATTCCCCACCGGGCCGCTGAGTCCGAACGGAGACGGCTGGGGGCAGATGTTGAGCGACCTGGATGGGAAACGCGTGGCCGAGGGAACCGACCGCATCTATTTCGGAGTGGTGGAGCTGGGATACGGTAGAGATGCCGGATTGGTTGGTCTCACTTTAGGCCAGGGAGTACCCACAGCTGCGGGATGGGATGATGTCAGCGATGCAACTCGTGTGGTGGCTCATGAGCTGGGCCACGTGTGGGGCCGGAGGCATTCGCCTTGTGGGAATCCTCCGGATGTCGGCCCCTACCCCTATCCAGGTGGCCAGATAGGCGTGTACGGAATGGACGTGTCCCGCACGGAGCTCAAACGGCGTGCCTCTCCGGACATCATGAGCTACTGCTTCGATAATCCGTGGACCAGCGACTACACCTATACCAACATCATGGATTTCCGGGGGCCTAGCTCGGCGGTTGCCAGCGTAGTCTCGACTCCCCAGCCTTCGATGCTCGTCTGGGGACGTCTGGTCAACGGGCAACCAGTGCTGGAGCCCGCATTCCATATCGTAGCCCGGCCCAACCTTCCAAAGCGGCCTGGTCCGTACTCTGTGTCTGCCACCGCGGTCGATGGGTCACGGCTGTTCACTCTATCCTTCGATGTGGTGGTTGCTGAGGATGGCCCCGCGGGCAATGGCCATTTCGCGTTCACGGTTCCGCTGGACCAAGCCAGGGCGACTCGTCTCCACAGTCTCAGACTACAAGGGCCCACCGGTGGCGCCAGCAGCTCCCGACCTATGGCGCAGCTCAGGACCGGACCGGTATCGGAGTCGATCGTGGCTCGGCGTGAAGGAGAGAATGTGTCGCTTCGCTGGAACGCGGCGGTCCACCCCATGATCATGGTGCGCGACCCCGATACCGGCGAAGTACTCTCGTTCGCCCGGGGAGGAACGGCAGTATTACGCTCAGCGAAGGCGGAGCTCGACCTGGATGTTTCCGATGGCGTGCGGAGTCAGCGGGTGCGTCTGGCCATCAGCCGCTGGTAAGCGGAGCTTTCGGACTTTTTACTCTGCGGCTTGCTGCTGGTGGATTTGACCTGATCGTCGCTGGTCTGGGTTGGGGAGCGGTTCGAGTGCCATACACGGCTTTGCCCAGCGGCGATCTCCTCCATGCTGCGGCCAGTGGCCACGGAGGTCTGGTATTCGGCCGCCACATCTGAGCCGGTGGCAGCGTACTCGTCCTTGTGCTTGATCAGCAGCCACTGCGGCTTTCCTGGGCGATCCCTTCCCATGCGCACCAGCGCCCAGGATCCCTCCAAGCGCTTGCCGCTCAGAACGAACTTGAAGTCGCCCTTTTCGTGACCGAGCCGCAACCCTGCCTCAGGGTCGGGATTGGTGCCGCCGTAGGTATAGGTACCGCGATCCCATAACATCACCGTGCCGCCGCCATACTCTCCTTTCGGTATGGTTCCCTCGAAGCTGTTGTACTCGATCGGGTGATCCTCCACCTCCATGGCGAGCCGTTTGACCGCCGGATCCAGGCTCGGCCCCTTGGGAACCGCCCAACTCTTCATCACGCCATCGAGCTCCAGCCTCAGATCGTAGTGCAGGTGGCTGGCAGCGTGCTTCTGGATCACGAAAACAAGCTTGGGTGCCCTGCGCGAGCCTCCGCCCTCCGGCTCGGCCGTGCGAGTAAAGTCGCGTTTTCGGCGATACTCGGTGAGCTTCGCCTCGGGTGCTGGCGCCGCCTTGTCCACGCTGCCGGATCGAGCCCGGGTTCTCTTCTTGTTTGGGGTGGTCGTCTTTTTGGGCATGAGCCTCTCTTCCTTATCTCTCGCCCGGCCAGGTGTTCGTTGCCCTCATCGCGAGCCGATCCGGGGAGCGCGCCTCCCACGCCGGATGGCCCCCGCCACCGGCTGATAGGTCAGCTCGACGTCATTCCGTACCGCCTGGAGCATAAGGGCCCCCCGGCTCATATCCCCTCGCCCCACGAACTCGATAGGAAAAAGCAGCCGCTCCCCCAGAGCTTCCAACAGGATGTCCACGTACTTCCCGGTGGCCACACTGCCCAGCAGAATCACCTCCGCATCCTCCAGCTGGCGCAGCAGCGTGGCATCACGTGCAAGAGGGACGCTATAGCCGGGCTCATCCGGGCTGATGTCGACGGTGCCGAACCGCCGCAGATCGTCGGTGTTGATTTCCGTGCCTGCGTCCATCAGGCCACGATCCGTCGTTATCACCCGCACTCCCGCATTGGCGCCCGGAGGCCGGGCGAATCGGTCGGCATAGGCCAGTTTACCACGAAAGTACAGACCGCTGAGGAAGCTGAATGCCTCACCCAGAGTTGCGCCGGCTGAGGATCGGAGCCGGACCGCGAGTGGAAATGCAGCGCGTTCGTTAAGCAGCAGCTCGGCGCGCTTCCCCCCACAATGAGCAGGTGAGAGCAGAAAGATCCGGTAATGCGGCATGGTAGATCAACCCGGTTGCCTCGTGCGATCCCGATACGGTACCCGTTCGTTCGCCCGACGTCCGCGGGCCCTGGCGGAACCTCCCAACAAGGGAGTGAGCACCTGAGAAAGCTTCTCGGTGGTGAATGGCTTGGTGATGAACGGCAATTCGGGATAAGCCGCGATCAGCTCCGCGATTTCTCCCACGGGATTGGCCGACATCAGGACGATGGGCAGGTGAGGGTGAAGGTCGCGCGCCCGCTCGGCGAGCTCTCCCCCATCCATGTAGGGCATAACCATATCGGTCAGAAGAAGGCGAACCTCGCCCGGATGTTGTTGAAGGTATCGCAGCGCTTCGCGCCCATCGTGAGCAATTTGCGCCTGATAACCCAGGGCCCGGATCATCCGGCGGGTCACAGAGCGGGGCGTTTCCTCGTCATCGACGATAAGTACCGTAAGCTCGGCGGAGAACCGTGAACGACGGTCTCTTCTGGCGGGCATAGGGGCTCCTTGCAGTAGCTGCCGCTACCTTGCCCCTCCCCACGAAGAGAGGTGTTCCGGTTTGACTGCGTGTTGCGAGCCACGCGGATTAAAGACTAGCCTATTGGAGAACGGGTGACGCCGCTGTGATAGACGTCAACACAAGATAAGTTATCTCCCCACCCAGCAAGTAGACAACTTACTTTAAGCGGTTGTTCAAACTCGTAATCCCACAATCAGTTAGCGCGGAGAACTACAGTAGAATCCCAGTCCGGTTCGTGAACGCCTTCTTAGGCCTTGCCGTCTCACCAAGGGAGGCCAGGGACGGCTCGGCGGTCGACGCACGGTGATGAGATCGCCAGCAGCCGGGGCGATGAGGAGTGATTGAGCAGCAATGCGCTCACGCTGCTGAGATGAGAGCACCCCATTACGTTGTCGGCCCACAGCAACACTGCGACGGTATCTCCCCTGCGCTGCCCGGTGCCGCTTCGCAACCCCCGCACCCACCCCGCAACCATTGCCCGTTGCCGGCGGGTCGCGTCCAGCACCCAGGCTGGCGGCTGCGCAGTAGCTGAGTGCCGGGCGAGGGCGGTTGAGTCACCGCGCATACCGGCGGCCATGTATTCCCGCACGGTGGTGACGTAGAGTTTCCACGGATCTGGAACGGTGTAACGTTGGCTGGCCGCGATCACGGCGAAGGCGAGAAAGAGAGCCACGACACCGGCTGCGGCGATTCGCTCACGGTCCATGATGCCTCCGACTCCGGAGAATAGCTGACACATTGAATGTCATAAATGATTCGCAACGCTCAGCAGCGAAAGTCGCAGCGCTAGCCTTCCCTATCTCTCTAGCGTTCCTGGCCTACGCGAATTTCGGGGTGCGCGCCCTCCTCGCCAGCGACGACCTGGCGGAGACGGTGCGGTCATCGCGGCGGCTGGAGATCTGTTTGGCCTCAGCGTGATCTTGGACCTCGTGTACGCCACGGGCTTTCTCGTGCTCCTCACCGCGCTGTATGTGGTGCTCAGCCCGGTCAATCGGTACCTGGCGTTGCGGGCGACATCTCGAAGCTCGTATATACCTGACTGCCGTGCTAATGTCTCTCAGTTTCCTGACGGTTGTGCACTTTGCGACCGAGCCGGCGTACCAGCAAGGCCTCGGGCCGGAGCCGCTACAGGCGCTAGTAAGACTCAATTCCTCGGCGGCGTGGGATCAATATTATGTGGGACTAGTATTCTGGGCGTTGTCATCGACTGTATTTGGATGGCTGTGGCTGAGTCGCGCGACAATCCCGCCGCCTTGGCCTTTCGGCCTGTGCTTCCGCGTGGTGCCTGTTCTGCACCGTCGCTTTTATGAACCCGGCGTTTTCCAGCGTCGTAAACGTATGGTTGTTCGACATGCCAACGGCAATGTTCTACATAGGATTAAGTTGCTGGCTGCTGTTCAAGGGATTGCGCGGTGCTGCGGCCATGAGGAATGATGGTGCTGCTGCATTCTCCGCCTCGCCACGTGTCGGGTGAGGGCCGAGGCTCACTACGCCTGGAACAATTCCCTCGCAAGAGGGCATAGCAGGGGCGGGACTCGAACCCGCGACCCCGGCATTATGAGTGCCGTGCTCTAACCAGCTGAGCTACCCTGCCGTCTTCTCGGTACAGCGTAAGCGGGAAATGCGAAAAGCGTAAGCGGTGAGCGGGACTCTCTACGGATCGCCGCCAGGCTCGAAAACTAAACCCGTTCCGCCGTATCCCCCGCTTACCGCTCACGCTGTTCTTCCCCGCTCCCGTCCTTCCCCTGGGGCACCAACCGGTACAGAAACTCTCCTTCCCGCAGCATCCCAAATCGCTCCCGCGCCACCCGCTCCTGGGTCCGTGGATCGTGCTCGATGGCAACGGCAGCCGTGGTCAGGGAGTCCACCAGATGCTGCAGCCGGGCGACACTGGCGTTTTCTTCCGCCTCTTCCTGCCGCAGTTGAAGCAGATCCAGCGTACCGTATTCCCCTCCCTGCAGCGCGAAGTAGAGCGCGGCGGCCAGGCCCACTATGGTGGCCCAGCGGCCCAGGGTCACAGCGGGTAGAGATCCCTGCCCGGGTAGTGGCCCAGCTCGCCCAGCTCCTCCGCGATACGGAGCAGTTGATTGTATTTGGCAGTGCGATCGGTCCGGCTGGCGCTGCCGGTCTTGATCTGCCCTGCCCCGGTAGCCACAGCAAGGTCTGCAATAAACGTGTCCTCGGTCTCGCCCGAGCGGTGCGAGATAACCACTCCATACGCACTTCCCTTGGCGAGTTCGATGCACTGCAGCGTCTCCGTAAGGGTGCCGATCTGGTTTACTTTAACCAGCACGGCGTTCCCCACCCCTTCCTCGATCCCCCGGCCCAACCGGTCCACGTTGGTGACGAACAGATCGTCGCCCACCAGTTGTACGCGGTCGTGAAGCCGCTCGGTCAGCAGCGTCCACCCGGCCCAGTCGTTCTCCGCCAAACCATCCTCGATCGAGACGATGGGATATCGGTCTACCCAGCCGGCGTACAGGTCTACCATCTGTTCGGCGGTCTTCCGGCTCTTGTCGCCCTTCTTGAAGACGTACTCGCCGTCCTGATAGAGCTCCGATGCCGCCACGTCGAGCGCAATGGCAACCTCTTTGCCCGGCTCGAACCCCGCGGCTTTGATAGCTTGCATGACCACGTCCAGCGCCGCTTCGTTCGATGGCAGCATCGGAGCAAACCCGCCCTCGTCCCCCACCGCTGTGGAGAGTCCCATCTTGCTCAGGACTTTCTTCAGAGCATGGAAGACCTCTACCCCAATTCTCAGCCCGTCGGGAAAGGTCTCCGCACCGATCGGCACGATCATGAACTCCTGCGCGTCGACGTTGTTGGACGCGTGGGCGCCGCCGTTCAGTATGTTCATCATCGGGACCGGCAGCACCCGCGCCATCGGACCGCCCAGGTAGCGGTAGAGCGGCAGTCCGCAGTCCTGCGCCGCGGCCCGGGCAACCGCGAGAGACACGCTCAAGATTGCGTTGGCGCCGAGCTTGCTCTTGTTCGGCGTGCCATCGGCATCCATCATCTCGGCGTCGACTTCGATCTGGTCGGCGGCAGCTCTTCCCTCGAGCCGCGGCCCCAGCACCTCATTCACGTTGCGCACCGCCTCGCTGACGCCTTTCCCGGCGTAGCGCTTGGCGTCACCGTCGCGCAGTTCCACCGCTTCGTGCTCCCCGGTTGACGCGCCGCTCGGCACCGCCGCCCGACCCTGAGCGCCGCTCGAGAGGACCACATCAGTCTCGACAGTCGGGTTTCCCCGGCTATCCAGGATTTCGCGCGCGTGAACTTCGATAATGGTCGACATGTTGATCCGGAACGAGGGAACGATGGAATGCCTACGGCCTTGCCTCCTGCGCGCCCAAGCTAGCCGAGTCGCCCGAAGGTCGTCAACCGAAGTGATTGAAACCCTTGAGCTCGATCGGCCGGCGCGACAACAGAAAGATCACACCGCTGCCTTCTGCCGCCTTGCCGATGGGGGTGAGAGGTATACCGCACTCGCTGACGAATCCATCGGCTTCGGCAAAGCGGTCAGGAAGCGCCACCAGCAGCTCGTAGTCCTCACCCCCCTCGGCGGCGAACTGCTGCACCCGAATGCCGAGTCGCTTCGCCTCCTCCTCCGCTTCGGGGGTGACTGGAACCGAATCGAGATCTATCTCCACAGCCACTTGCGACGCCGCCGCGAGATGTCCAACATCGCCCGCAAGACCGTCACTGAGATCGATCATGGCCCGCGCGCCATGCCGGGCCAGCCAACGGCCCGCCTCGAGGCGCGGCTCGGGATGAGCAAACCGTGCTCGCGCTCCGGGCAGCGGCTCCCTGCCAAGCAGCCACGCCTCCAGGGCGGCGCGAGCTCCGCCGAGAGCTCCTGTGACCCAAAGCCGATCTCCGGGCTGCGCGCCTCCCCGGGTCACCGGCGCGCGCGTGCGTCCGACCACGGTGACGGCGACGCTCCATCCGGGGCCTGACGCGAGGTCGCCGCCCAGCACCTTCGAGCCCGCCGCGCCTGCAGCACCACTCACGCCGGCCATGAGCTGGAGCAGCTCGGGCTCCGAGGCGTTTGCCGGAACGGTAACTGCACACAGGAGACCGATAGCCTCGGCGCCCTCCGCCGCCAGGTCGGATAGTGCCGAAGCCGCTGCCCGCCACCCCGTTTCTTCCAGGCTGATCCACTCACGGCGGAAGTGCACTCCCTCGACGCTGACATCGGTGCTGACTGCGACAAACTCATCGCCTTCGGGGAACAACCCACAGTCATCTCCCAGCCCGTTCCCCTGAGGTCCCAGCAAACCGATGATCTTCCGGATTCTGTCGAACTCGGGACCGGGACCGAGCGCCAGACCCGGCCCCGGCAGAGGAACGCTACCCGTCACGGCCGAATGTCGCTCAACCGAAAACGAACCAATCCCCGGTCGGTGGCCACCCACAGGTGATCGCGGTCCACGCCCAGGTCATTGATGGCACCGGGGAGGTCACCGTCACGGAGAGTGCGGAGCGGCGGGGCACTCAGGCGCGCATAGCCTAACCCTCGATCGCCCGCCAGCCAGAAGCCCGCCCCATCGAGAGCAAAGCGGCGGAGGCGTCCCAGCAATGCAGAAAGGTTAGGCCCAAGAGCCCACCGGCGAGTCCTGGGATCGCGCCACAGAAAGCTGTCCCGCGTGAGCGCCACCAGAGTGTCGCCGACCATGGTCAGATCGATTACCGGAGTCTGGAGGCTGGGCGACGAGAGCCCCTCGGGTCGTACCAAATCCGCAAGACCGGGCAGGGCGAGACGTATTCCGGAAGGAGTTCCCACCCAGGTCGAATCTCCAGCAGGATATACCGCATACGCGGCATCGTTGTACGCGGGAGCGATTCGGTCGACCTCGAGAGAATCGCTGATGCGCGCGACTCCACGCTCGGTGCCGACAGTTATGCGGCCGGCGCGCGACACGATCGAGTACGCTCGATTATCCGGAAGACCACGACCCTCGTCTATCAGCTGTACCCGGCCCCCGGCAGGATTGACTCGTGCTACGCCCTGATTGGTTGCCGCCCAGATCGACTTGCCCTGCCCAGCGAGATCCCGGATCTGATCAAACGGTGTTCCAACTGCCGACGGGCCTGGAAGGGAGCGGAACTCGGTTAGATCGGTTCCGACGAAAGTGAGGGCAGCATCGGCAAATGGGGTCCGGTTCGTGCCGACCCAAACACCACCCGGCCAGCTGAAGACCGCGCCGACCTGATCCGCCGGCAAGCCAAAGTCGAGCCGGTGGGGAATAGCCGCGCCATCGTCGGCATACAATGCACCAATCCCCGAGGTACCGAGATACCAGCCACGATTGTCGAAGGCCCGGGCGGCGGCGGTGTATCGCACGCTCCTCAGCCGGTTGTCGGTGAGCACCGCGGCCGCGTTGGCCTGGAGGGCCGGGTTGCTGCGAAGGGCCTGGTCGACGGTGGCGGGAGCAAGTGGACGCGTCGGGCCGGAAGACGGCACTGGCACCGCGCCACCGCGGGGAAGCAGAAGCCACTCCCGACGAGTACGGAAATAGAGTCCGGCTCCGGGATTGTCCTGGTCGAATGCAAAGCCCACGACCCCGTCGGGGATGAGGCCCTGATCCCAGAGCTGGATGTCAGGCTGGTAGTGGGTCCAACCGTTCTGCCGGGCGAGCCAAAGCGAGTTGTCGAGCGGATCGGCCAAACCGGAAATTACCCGCGCCAGAAGTGACGGCTCGGGCGGGTCGAACGATCCCTCCCAGCGGCGGAACTGGGGATTCCAGATCAGCACCGCCGATGGCGAAACGATGTAAACCCGCTCGGAGGATGCCGCGAGGGCGGTGATCCGGCTGAAGTCGCCGATTACGGTGCGCTCGTCCGGGCGCCAGTCGCGAGTGGTTGTCTGAGCCGAAGCCGGAGCAGCAACGCAGAGTGCTGTCAGCAAAACGAAAGTTTGGCGCATGGGAAAGAATCTAAATCACGAGGTCCGCGGCTGCGGCAGCTCCACCAGAATCGGTGGTCGCGCGGCGGCTCCCGCGGTGTGCAGTACCTCCCACTCGCGCCAGAGGTCCGGCAGAGCGTGCACCACGTCCATGGGGCGAAGACTCCGCGCGGTATGACGCCGTGCAGCCAGGTCAGCGGCCCTCCCCAGAATTTGAGCACCCAGTGCGCCCGCGATCTCGGCGTCCAGCCCACCGGCGAGGTGGGTGCCGACCAGGCCGCTCAGCACATCGCCGCTGCCACCGGTTGCCAGCCCGGGATTGCCGGCAACGACGGTCAGGAGCTGTCGCCCGGCGGACGCGATCACACTGGGAACGCCCTTCAGCAAGATGGTGGCTCCGGTCTCCTGGGCGGCCGCGGACGCGGCGGCCCAGGGATCCAGCTCACGGGTAGATGCGAGCGCGGGAAACAGAGTGCGGAACTCGCCCGGGTGCGGGGTGAGGACCAGCGGGCGGCCAGCGGCAAGCGCGGCCAGGGCGTCGACAGCACCGCCGAACGCAACAAGGGCGTCGGCATCGAGCACCGCTGTCTTCGCCCTCTCTATCAAAGCGGTAATGAAGGCCCGCCTACCGGCGTCACGCCCAAGCCCGGGGCCGATGACAACTGTGTCCGCCTGGGCGACGAGCTCGAGCAGGGCGGCGGAAGGCGGCTGATCGAAACCTTGCGCCAGCGTTTGCAGATCCGGCTCTGCCTGGACTAGCGCCGCCACAGTGTCGCTCGGAGCAACAGCGTGAACCAGGCCGGCTCCCGCGGCGAAGGCTGCCCGTGCCGCCAATCGCAGAGCACCGCTCATCCCGGCGGCGCCACCCACGATCACAACCCGGCCCCGGTTCCCCTTGTGGTCCCGGGCGTGCAGCCGGGGTATCCACCCGGCTGCCTGGAAGTCGCTTACCACCAGGGGCCAACTCGGATCGGGAGGCGGATGCCCGATATCGACTACGGTGAGATCCCCCATCTCATCTCGGGCCAGAAGGTGGCCCCGGCGAAATCCCCCAAACGTTACGGTGAGGTCGGCACGTGTAACTCCGTGCACGATACCGGTGAGGAGATCGACGCCGGTGGGGCCGTCAATGGCGACAACTGGGGTCCCGAGGTCATGTATACGGCCGAGAAGAGCCGCCATGTCAGGGCGAGGTGCGCCGACGGCCCCAGTGCCCATCAGGGCGTCGACCGCGAGCCCGACGGTGGGCCACGGTCCGTCGGCTGCGACGTCTCGTACGCCCTCGGCGCGGGCGAGCATCGCCATGCGCTCTCGCAACTCCGATCCAGCTCCGGCGGAAGCCACCCACACGGGAACCGCGCTCCGGTGCAGCGCCCGCGCGATCACCCACCCATCCCCCCCGTTGTTGCCGGGCCCAGCGGCAACGAGCACCCCTGACCGCAGCAAGTGGGCATAGCGGTTCGCCACGACGAAGGCTGCCGCCCGTCCCGCGCTCTCCATAAGTGTGGCGAGCTCGATGCCGGCACCGGCCGCGCGGTGGTCCCAGCTATCGGATTGTTCGGGAGTGAGAACGGGAATCATTGGGAGCTATTAGCGGTTAGCTATTGGCTGCGTCGAGGCTCGTGCCCGAACTCAGCTTCCGATCGCAGTCCTTCAAGGCGGATTAGCCCATAGCTAATGGCTGATAGCCTACTTATAGCTCTGCCCTATCGCTCTTCCGAAGCTGATCTCGCCATTGTCGATGCGCAGGTTAAACCCGCAGTCGGGGTTAGTGCAGACCCAGGCTTTATAGGTGATGGGAGCGCCTTCGCGGCCGTAGTCGGACAGGGGAATCAAGGTTCCCTGGGAGCATTTCTGGCAGCCCGGCCATTCCTTGGTATCCATGCTACCTCCGGGTGCGGTTCGAGGGCTAGGAGCCGCCCAGCCCCTGCCATTGGTAGGAGTCGCCGAATGCATCGGCGAACTGGAACACCGCTTCGAAATCGGACTCGGTGTCGCCCGGCTGAGTAACCAGAAGGCCGACCTCGACGAGAGTGAAGACAATGCGGCCGATATCCTCGGTGCGGCATATTCCCCAGTGGGCAAGAACGGCCGGTGCCAACAACCCGAATTCCTTATGGGCAAAGTCGCGGCAGGCCCAGGCCAGTTCCGCCCCGCTCACGTGCCGGCGGGCGTCCAGGCGGGATTGTAGAAACTCGATGGTTCCCAGCACGAACAGATAGCCGCGCTCGTGATACTTGCCACCGCGCGCGCGAATACGGGCCATGATATCGTCGGCGAACTGAAGCTGATTCACCGGCGCACCTCGCTAAAACTGTCTACAGCCATTCACGCACTCCGCCGGACCCTGCTGGGGACCCGTATCGATTGGTAAAGTGGAAAGGCGGAAGTAAGGTCCTCGACCTCTGCTTTGACGCCGGAAAGAGTTCCCTCGTCCGGATGGGTGAGTGCTCGGTCGATGAGCTCGGCGATGCGCACCATCTCGGCCACACCCATGCCCCGGGTCGTAACCGCCGGCGTGCCCAGCCGGATTCCGCTGGTAACGAAGGCCGACTGCGGATCGTCGGGAACCGTGTTCTTGTTTACCGTAATGCCGGCATGGCCTAGCAGCTTCTCCGCCGCCTTGCCGGTTAGATTTTTGGGCCGAAGATCCACCAGCATCAGGTGCGAATCGGTTCCGCCCGACACGATGGCAAAGCCGCGCTCCATGAGCGCATTCGCCAGGGCCTTGGCGTTCTCCACAACGTGCCGTGCGTGGGCTCTGAAATCATCGGTCAGCGCCTCGCCGAATGCCACCGCCTTGGCGGCGATTACATGCTCCAGTGGGCCGCCCTGAGTTCCCGGAAACACCGATTTGTCGATCGCCTTGGCGTGCTCTATGGTACTGAGAATGAGCCCCGCGCGCGGACCGCGTAAGGTCTTGTGTGTGGTGCTGGTGACCACTTGGGCGTGCGGCACTGGGGAGGGATAAACACCTCCGGCGACCAACCCGGCGAAATGCGCCATGTCCACCAGCAGAAATGCGCCCACCTCATCCGCAATCGATCGGAACGCGGCAAAGTCGATGATGCGTGCGTAAGCGCTGCCGCCCGCAATGATCAGTCGGGGGCGCTCCTGGCCGGCCTGGTCTCGCACCATATCGTAATCGATGAGACCGTTGGCCGGGTTCACCCCATAATGCACCGCACGCCAGATCGTCCCGCTGTGGTTGACGGCGGCACCGTGCGACAAATGCCCACCGTGTGGGAGCGACATCCCCATCAGGAGCTCACCCGGCCGTATCAGCGCCATGAAAGCGGCAAAGTTGGCCTGGGCTCCCGAATGCGGCTGCACGTTAGCGTGCTGCGCACCGAAGAGCTGCTTCAAACGGTCGATAGCAAGCTGCTCAACCTCGTCGACTACTTCGCATCCGCCGTAGTAGCGCTTACCCGGCAGACCCTCCGCATACTTGTTCGTCAGTGGGGTGCCCATCGCATCTATTACGGCACGGCTGGCAAAGTTCTCGCTGGCGATGAGCTCGAGCCCCTGCTGCTGACGCTGCAGCTCGGCGTCTATCAGACGCGCGACCGTGGGATCTGCTTGACGGAGTGATGCGTTGTGATCGAGCGTCATTCGCGGTCCAGTTCGATCCTCTCTACTCGGCGACTGTGGCGGCCACCAACAAACTCCGCCCCCAGCCAGGTCTTCAAGATCTCGACTCCCTGGTCCTCGCTCACGAAGCGGGCGGGAAGGATGAGTATGTTCGCATCATTGTGCTGGCGCGCCAGCTGTGCGATCTCGGGCGACCAGGCCAGTGCGGCGCGCACGCCTGGGTGGCGATTAGCCGCGTACGACATTCCCAGCCCGGTGCCGCACAGCAGAACTCCACGATTAGCGGCGTGCTGCTCCACCTGCGACGCCACCCGGTGCGCGTAATCCGGGTAGTCGGTGGATTCGGGACTATCGGTGCCGAGGTCCAGCGGCTGGTACCCGAGCGTCCGCAACTCCGCAACCAGGCGCTCCTTCAGCTGGAAGCCGGCGTGGTCCGATCCAATGGGAATGACTTCGGCCATTGGATTTAAGGTAAGAGATGGGGGGGTAGCTGGAAAGGCGGTAAGCGGGGCAGCGGGCAGCGAGGCAGTGCGTTGTTACTCTAAGCGCGGCGCCTTAAACTATCATCGCTTAGCTTCTTTTCGACCCTCCAGCCCACAGTCCTGGCACGTTTCTTTACCGTCCCGCTGCCCGCTGCCCCGCCTACTTCCCCATCCACATCCGATCCAGCCCTGCCACAGCAGCAACCCGCTGCTCTGCGAGCCGGTCAGCCGCCCGGTAGGTCGGTATCCTCTCCCGCTGGGAAATCTCGAAGATGCGCAGCAGAGTATCGTAGATCTCGCCCGCCTTCTTCTTGGCCCGTTCGACAGGCCACCGATGGAGCTCACCATATACGTTGATGACTCCCCCACCGTTGATCACGTAGTCGGGAGCATACAGGATCCGCCGTTTCTCCAGCTCGTCGCCGTGGCGGTCCTCTGCGAGCTGGTTATTGGCTCCTCCGGCGATGATCTGCACTTTCAGCCGGGGCAGGGTGTCATCGTTGATCGTAGCACCCAGGGCGCAAGGCGCGTAGATATCGGTCTCCTGGTCGTAGATGGCGTTTGGCGGCACCGACTGGGCACCAAACTCCTCCGCCGCGCGCTTCACCTTTTCCGCATCGATGTCAGTAACGATTATCCGGGCGCCCTCCGCGTGCAGGTGCTGCATCAGATAGTAGGCCACCTTGCCGGCCCCCTGCACCGCCACCGCCTTGCCGGCCAGGCTATCGCTGCCCCACCGGACTCTCGCCGCCGCCTTCATGCCGAAGTACACCCCGTACGCCGTTACCGGCGATGGATCGCCCGAAAGGCCGAGCAGCCCGGCGACGTGGTCGGTCTCGAGCTTGATGTACTCCATGTCAGCGGGGCTTGTGCCGATGTCTTCAGCCGTGATGTAGCGGCCGCCCAACGTCTCGATGAAGCGGCCGTGCGCGCGGAACAGCGCTTCCCGGTCCGCTCGCTTGTTGTCGCCGATGATGACCGACTTGCCTCCACCAAGGTTGATGCCCGCCACCGCCGACTTATAGGTCATTCCGCGGGCGAGCCTCAATGCGTCGGTTATTGCCTCGTCCGTGCTCGCGTATTGCCAGAAACGGGTGCCGCCGAGCGCTGGCCCGAGCGTGGTGTCATGAATCGCGATGATGCCGAAGTAGCCGCACGACGGATCGTGGGAGAGCAGCACCTGCTCGTGGCCCATCGACTTCATGACCGCGAACGTATCCACTGAAGAGACCGCCGGTCCGGATTTGCTCAAGGTTGGCATCCTGAGAAGCGCAGCGACGAAGGACCGGCCGGGACACGAGTCGATCCTTCGCTGCGTTCAGGATGACATGCAGGTGCGCGGCTCATGACTTGCCGTACTGATAAAATCCTTTTCCGCTCTTCTTTCCCAGGTGTCCGGCGGCCACCATTTTCCGCAGCAGCGGCGCAGCCCGATATTTGTCTTCACCCAATCCCTTCTGCAGCACATCGAGAATCGCCAGGCAAACATCGAGCCCGATGAAGTCGGCCAGGGCCAGCGGCCCCATTGGATGGGCCATGCCGAGTTTCATCACGGTATCGATGGAGTCAGGGGTGGCCACCCCTTCCATAACGCAGAAGATTGCCTCGTTTATCATCGGCATGAGGACCCGGTTGGAAACGAAGCCGGGGTAGTCGTTCACTTCTACCGGTGTCTTGCCGAGAGCTCGCGCCGCTTGCATTACCGTCGAAGTAGTCTCATCGCTCGTCGCGTGCCCCCGGATGACTTCCACCAGTTGCATGACCGGCACCGGGTTCATGAAGTGCATTCCGATAACCTGCTCCGGTCGCCGGGTACGAGCCGCAATCTCGGTGATGGAGATCGAGCTGGTATTGGTGGCGAGTATTGCTGCCGGAGCTGAGGCCCGGTCGAGCTGCTCGAAGATGGAGAACTTTACTGCCGGATTTTCACTGGCGGCTTCGACGACCAGCTCGGCACTTGCTACCGCGTCCAAGGCGGTGCCGGTGGTTATGCGACCGAGTATCTCGGCTGATGCTTCGGCCGGAAGAGTGCCCTTCTTTACCTGCCGCTCGAGGTTGTTTCGAATGGTTGAGGTGGCCTTGTCCAGAGCGGCCGGCGCGCTATCGATAAGGGCCACGTCCCAGCCGTGCTGGGCAAACACGTGGGCTATTCCATTGCCCATGGTTCCGGCGCCCACCACCGCCGCCCGAGTCACAACGGCTCTTTTTCGGCCCAGCGGGCCGTAGCGACGATGGCTACCGTTAGTGCCAAGGTGGCGGCCAGACCCCCTTCCGGCCCGAAGGTTCCGCCCGTGAGCCATGCTGGATTGCCCGCGGTGTAATCCAGCATGGGAATCTCGAAGGGAACGCCACTCACCGGAGTATCGAGGCAGGCCAGCAGCGAGTTCCAGCCGAGGTGGGCGCCGAATGCGGTCCAGATTCCCCCAGGTGCATAGAAGGTGAGCCCGAGGAAGATGCCCGCCAGCGCGATGTTGCCCAGGCCCAGCGGCGTCGCGTTGGGATTCGTGACATGCGCGAGCGCGAACAGGAGCGAGATCGCTACCACAGCGGACCCGCGGCCGAATGCGCCTGCCAGCAGCACGAGCGGCACGCCACGGAAGAGGAGCTCTTCCGCGAGCGCGGCCGGGGCGAGCACTGCGACGGTCTTCAACGACTGCGTCAGGTAATCGCCCAGGGTGCCCGCGTCGCTCACCCACCCCGCCTGCCCCACCATCACGCTGATAAGAAGAGCCAGTCCCGCGGTAAGTGCCCCCGCGAGCAGGCCGAACGCGAGTCCTCTTTGGGCCGCCTGGCCAGTGGCATAGCGAAGATGGCGGCGGGTCAGACCGAGGATCCGGGCTCCGATGAGCCAGGTGAAAAACGCCGTGCTGGCCAGAGTCACAACGGCCTGGAGCAACATCGAGCCGGGGCCCAGAGCTGTGAGCCAGTCCGCAGCGGCAGCCGTCGAGCCGGTGATGAGGACGCCCCCGCCGAGCCCCGCCAGACCGGCAGTCATGAACGTGAGCACGAGAAAGGCGACCGACCATCCGATCGCCTTACCTGGTGATACCCCGCCGGGTACGAAACGCGTAGAGGTCAAAGCAGCGAACGAATCTTCGGACCTGCCGCCAGGATCAGCGCAGCGGCAAGCCCCACCTTGAGCAGATCACCGGTGAGAAAAGGAATCAGACCGACGCGCAGGGCGAGTGAAGTGTCGCCGCCGAGGATCGCCAGCTGGGCCACTCCGCCGATGTGGATGATCGCCATACCCAGGGCGCAGACCAGGAGAACCCGGAGCACCCCACTTGCCTTAATTGCACCAGCGGCCAGAACCGGACTGACGAGCGCGCCGGTGAACCCGGCCGCCACGGGAAAGGCCAGCAAGTACCCTCCGGTGGGGCCCATCAGACGCAGCATGCCGGAGCCGCCGCCGGCAAAGACCGGCAGGCCCAGTACGCCGAGGGCAATGTAGAGCAACAGTGCCCCGAGTCCGGCAGGGCCGCCCAGCAATCCGCCCACCGCCAGGACGGCGAGGGGCTGGAGCGTGATCGGCACCGGACTGAATGCAACCGGTACGATGACCTGGGCCGACAGCGCCACAATCAAAGCGCCGATGCCGATGGCCAGGCCCCGCCGCAAGATCGTAGGACGAGAGGACGCCAGGGAGGTAGAGGTTACTTCACGATTCATGACATCCGCTCCACGCTGAGGGCAACAGCATTCCCGCCGCCGAGGCAGAGGGTGGCAAGACCCGTGCTGGCACCCCGGTCCTGCAGGGCGTACAGCAGGGTGGTGAGCACCCTGGCCCCGCTGGCACCGATGGGGTGGCCCAGCGCCACAGCGCCACCGTGGACGTTCACCCGCTCCCAGTCCCAGCCGAGCTCACGACCATCGGCCAGGGCCTGAACGGCAAAAGCCTCGTTGGCCTCGATCAGATCGTAATCGCCGATCCGCGTGCCGGCCTTTTCCATCAGAGCTCGTACCGCGATGACCGGAGCGAAGAACAGGTCGCGCGGCTCGCCGCCGCCAGTGGCATAAGCGGTGATCCGCGCCAGGGGTTCAAGACCGTTGGCCTTGGCAAAGGCGAGCGAGGTCACCACCAGGGCGCTGGAGCCGTCGTTCAGCCCGGGCGCATTGCCGGCAGTCACCGACCCTCCGTCCTTCCGGAATGCGGGTTTGAGCTTGCCCAGCGTGTCGGCGGTGGTGTCCCGGCGCGGTGCCTCATCAGCGGCCATGGTAGTCGGACCGCTCTTGCCCGCCACTTGCACCGGCAGAATCTCGGCCTTGAATTTTCCGGAGTCCGTGGCGGCGAGGGCCTTCCGATGGCTGTGGTACGAGTAGGCATCCTGGTCGGCACGGGTGACGCCTGCCTTGTCGGCAGTATACTCGGCGTACTCTCCCATGTGACAGCAACCGAACGAGTCCCAGAGGCCGTCGTGTATCATGCCGTCCACCATCGTCTGGTTTCCGGCTTTGATCCCGCCCCGCATACCGTACACGTAATGCGGCGCGCTCGACATCGACTCCTGACCCCCGGCAATAATGCAGTCCGCATCGCCCGCCTTGATGGCCTGCGAGGCGAGCATGACCGCCTTCAGCCCTGAGCCGCACACCTTATTGATCGTGAGGGCGGGAATCGACGCGGGAAGTCCGGCATGGATGAGTGCTTGCCGTGCGGGGGCCTGTCCGGTCCCCCCCTGCACCACCTGGCCCATGATCACTTCCTCGACTGCGGCGGGGTCGACCCCGGCACGTGACACTGCCTCGCGGAGGACCATGGCGCCGAGCTGGGGCGCGGTGAAACTGGAGAGCCCGCCGAGATAGCGGCCGATGGGGGTGCGGACTGCGGAGAGGATGACGGGGGTGGTGCTATCACTCACGTGGCACTGGTCCGGTTCAGGTTTTTCCTGGCGGCAAATTACCAGCAAAACTCAGGTTTGTCACCTTAAAGCCAGGCGTTTTTCACCGTTTACTAGGAGCCTGGAGCGGCGGC
>JACCRS010000202.1 GCA_013813435.1 Gemmatimonadales bacterium | reverse complement strand
CTACGGAGCAGGCCGATCGGAGATTCACCCGCGACATGGTCGGTCCCTTGTGCTAGATTTTCCCCCTCTCGAGCTCCCGGGACAATGGCATCTAAACTGTCGAGCCGCCAGCAGGCGCAGTTGGCCTATCTGCAGCTTCTGCCTCAGAAACTCCAGCGCATCTATAGCGTCGTCGAGCAGATGGCGGGCCCTCGGGTGGACGAATCTCTCCTGCGGGCACTGGGGCGGCTGCTGGACGACATCAAGGGAAACGCCGCCTCGCTGAGCCTGGGCAGCCTGGCCGATACGGCAGGACGCATGAGCATGCTGGTCCGAGGCGGGGGAGGTATGTCCCTGAAAGTACGCGGTCTGAGGGAGCTGCAGGGAAGTCTCAAGATCAACTACGACGCGGCCTTACGGTCGGCCAATACGCCGGACCAACTCGGCGGAGATGATCCTTCCGAAGGCAAACCGCCGGTCTAGGCCGAGCGGCGCCCGCGCTTGGCCAAAAACTTGTCGATAAGCGGGCCGCTCATGAGAATGATCATGAAGTTCACCAGAACACCAATGAGGATCGACACGTAGGTAAGCGCTCCCAGGATGAGCGCCGCGCCGATGGAGGCGAAGAGGACGCCGAACCAGTACATCAAAACCCTCTCCGGAAGAGGAATGACCTCACCTTCGTAGCCGAAGTTAGTCAGATCGGATCGATCAACGCAACCCGACACCGTGCCAAGAGGTAACAACATGCGTACTATCGGCTTTACTACTTTTCTTGCACTCAGCCTGCTCGCGGCACCTCCCGGTGCGGCTCAAACCTCGGGCGCGGCAAAGGACGACTCCGATCAAACCGTTAAGGGTGGGGGCTCGCTCCCGACTGGGTGGTCTGCCAGGCCCGACGGCCAGGGAGACTCGCAAAGCGTGAAGTTCGTTACTATGGATCCGGGCTACCACCTGACTCTGGGTCCGGCAACGATTCTCTACCGTGAAAAGGACAAGGCCAACGGATCGTTTCATACCCTGGCCAAGTTTCATCAGACGAAAAAGCTCAAGCATTCCGAGGGTTATGGGCTGTTCATGGGAGGACAGGCGCTCGCCGGCAAGGACCTGAAGTACACCTACTTCCTGGTCCGGGACGACGGCACCTATCTGATTAAGCGGCGTGACGGCGAGAAGACCACCGCAATTACGACCGGCTGGACCTCGCATGCAGCTGTAAAAAAGGGCGACTCGGAGGGCAAAGCTACCAACCTGCTCGAGATCGATGCCAAACAGAATGCGAGGAAAGTCGAGTTCAAAATCAACGGGCAGACGGTTCACGCCATGGACACGAAGGAACTGAACACTAAGGGCGTCGTCGGCCTTCGGGCCAACCACAACCTCGATCTGCACATTGAGGGCTTCGACCTACACCAGTAAGCGGGTTACAGCATAGACCGACGCTCAGCTGATCGTCCACTGCCTAACGCCAAAGGGCGACCAGCCAGGTCGCCCTTCTGCTGTCTGGCCCCGCTTCAGCGTCGTTACATCTCCTTAGCCACCTCCCTGAAGGTGTCTTCCAGCCGGTTCAGCATCTCCTGGAGCAGCTCCATAGGTATGCCAAGGGCCGGCTCGATACGGATTACCTGGGCTTTCGAATAGGTTCCAGCTACCAGCACCCCCCGCCTGAACAGGCCGGAAGCGACTTTCCAGCCGATCTCCTGCTGCGGGAACTCCATCCCAATTAGAAGTCCCTTGCCCTGAGCCGCTTTGAGGACACTGGGGTACTTCTCTTGAAGACAGCCGAGCTCACGGAGAAGGAACTCGCCTTTGATCGCTGCCTGACCTGGAAGGTCTTCCTCCAAGGTCACTTCTATGGCAGCAAGCCCGGCAGCGCACGCCAGCGGGTTGCCACCAAATGTGGTGGAATGGATGATGGGGTTCGGGACCATAACTTCCCAAATGGCCGCGGTCGAAATGAAGGCCGAGAGGGGCATGACGCCTCCACCTATCGACTTGCCCACGCACATGATGTCGGGAACGACGTTCCAGTGGTCCACGCCCCAGAGCTTGCCGGTGCGGCCCATTCCAGTCTGGATCTCATCGGCAATGAGCAGCGCCCCATACCGGGTGCACAGTTCCCGTGCTCGGGGAAAGAAGTCAGGCGGCGGAACCACCCCACCCGCCTCTCCCTGAACCGGTTCCAGGACCACTCCTGCGATCTGAACCCCGACTGCCTCGCAGCGGCGGAACTCGCTCTCCAGAGCCTCGCTATCGCCGTAAGGCACGAAGCGCACATCCTGCAGCCCCGCCTCAAACGGCTCGCGAAACGATGCCTTTCCCATCAGCGAGAGCGATCCCATAGACTTCCCGTGGAACCCGCCGATTGCGGAGATGAATGTGTTTCGCCGGGTGAACAGCCTGGTGAGCTTGATGGCTCCTTCGATGGCGTCGGTGCCGTTGTTTATAAAGAACGAGTTCTGAAGTTCTCCCGGTGTGATCCCGGCCAACACCCGCGCAAGTGCCGCGCGCCAGGGCTCCAGCAACTCCTGACTGTTGAGGGCCATGCGCTGCATCTGATCGGCAACGGCCTTCATGACTTTGGGATGATTTACCCCAGCGCTGAATATGCCGAAGCCTCCCAGGCAATCGATGTACTCCCGACCGAGCAGATCCCACAGCATCGAGCCCTCGCCCGACCACTCGAGGGCCGCGAACTGTCCCGCCTCGGTGACGGCCTTCCGATAGCTGATAAAGCCACGGTTGTAATACCGCTCGTAGCTCTCGACCGTCTCGGCGATAAACGACTGCTTTTCCGCAGTCGAGAGATGGCGGCCTCCTATGAGATCGAGGTACCGCCGGGTTTGCTGCAAAACTTCATCAGTCGATAGCCGCAATTAATCGGCGCTCCATTTGTAGAGGAAAGGATGGAAGGACGGGGAGGTGGGCGGACGAGGTGGATGCGCATTCCCGCCTTTCCCGTCCTACCTGTCTTCTAATCAAGCCGACTTGATCTCGGTCCATATCTGGTCCCACGTGGCAATGTCCCTACCCAGGTCGACCTGATACTCCAGCCGTTTGAGCTGGTCCTCGGTGGGGTAAGGGACCACTTCTTTCATCACTCCGGCAGCGGCGGCGTTGGGTGTGCCATAGCCGGTTGCCTCGGACAGGGCGGCGCCTACTTCAGGCCGCAGGATATAGTTGATCCACTCATGCGCCGCTCGCTTGTTGGGTGCGTTTCTGGGGATGCACATCGAGTCGCTCCAGATGGTGCAGCCTTCCTTCGGGATGACAAATGCCAGGTGGGTCTGCTCCTTCCTCGCCTGGGCCGTATCGCCGTCCCAGAGCTGCGAGATCCAGACGTCGCCCGAGATGAGCTGCGCCTTCACTGGCGCGGAGATGTAGGCTTTCAGATTCTGCTTCGCGTCGATGCAACCGGCTTTAGCCTGGGCCAACTCGGCCGGATCGGTGGAGTTGAGCGAGTGGCCGCGGCGGCGGAGCTCGGCGCCGATGACCTCGCGGCCGTCGTCCATCATCGTGAGCTTATTGGCGTACTTGCCATCGTGAAAGACGTTCCAGCTGTCCACAGGAATTTTGATCTTGTCGGTGCGGTAAGCGATGCCGGTGGTGCCCCACTGCCAGGGTACGGTATACTCGTCGTCGGGATCGAAGGGAAGCTTTCGGAAGAGCGGTGAGAGATTACCCCCGTTGGTGATGTGCTTTTTGCTGAGAGGCTCGATAAGGCTGGTCGCTACCAGAACCGGCGTTATGTACCCAGTCGGCACCACGATGTCATAGCCACTTGCCCCCGCCTGGAGCTTGGCCACCATCTCCTCATTACTCTCATAAGTGTCATAGGTCACCTCGACCCCGAACTCCTTCTCGAAGTTCGCCACCGTATCTTCGGCGATGTAGTCCGACCAGTTGTAGAGATGAAGCTTCTTCTCAATCGGACCCAGCTCGGCCATGGGCCCGTCGGCAGTTTCACCCCCACTGCCGACTGTTCCCCGCTTGTCTTTACAGGCGCCCAGCAACACTCCCACCGAGCTCAGACTCAAGCCGAGAGTCAAAGCTCGGGAAACGAACTCGCGCCGCGAAACGCCGCCGCGCTCCAGCTGCTTCACCAGCTGTTTGACTTCCTTACGCTTGCTCAAGGAAATGCCTCTTGGTGTTGCCGTTTTAAAGCCTCGGGACTCAGCTCAGCCAGTCACGAATTCGGTAGTAGCCTCCCACCAACGGGAGGAACCAGGGAAAACCATTGAACAACGGGATGGCCTTGAACCGTTTGCCGCCGAGGTCGGGAAGCTCGCCCGCGCCCGCGATGACCTGGCCCATGCGGGTGCCCAGGTAGGTGGCCAGCGCGACGCCGTGCCCGCAATAGCCCATCGAGTAGTGCACACCGCCCAGCCTACCGGCGTGGGGGAGATGATCGACAGGATACGCCACCTTGCCCGACCAGGCGTACTCTATTTTCACCCCATCCAGTTCCGGAAACACCTCGCGCATGCCGGCGCGAAGAATCCCAGCGCTACGGCGGGGGCTCGCCGGAGTGAAGGACGCTCTGCCACCGAACACCATTCTCTTATCCGGCGAAAGCCGGAAGTAGTACAGCAAGTTCTTCGTATCACTCATCACGCGCTGACGCGGCATCAGCCGCCCAGCCACCTCGGGAGCCAGGGGCTCCGTGGCGATGATGTAGCTGCCGATAGGAATAACGCGCCGGCGGAATGCCCCGAGCGCTGGCGGGGTGTAGCCGTTGGTGGCCGCCAGGACCTCGCGAGCCCGCACTGCACCTCGCTCGGTTCCGACCTCGAAGCCGCCGGACGCCTTCTTGATGCTTACTACATCGGTGTTTTCCAGGAGGCGTGCACCTGACCGCGCCGCCGCCTGGCCGAGACCCGCGACATACTTGGCCGGCTGTAGAGAACATCCACCAGGATCGAGCAGTGCGCCATGGTATCGGGCGGAACCGATCTCCCGCCCCATGTCCTTCCGAGCCAGAAGCTGAGTCTCGTAGCCCAGCTGATCACGCAGGAACCGGCCGCTGTGTTCCAGGGCGGATAGGTGACCGGGTTTGGCCGCCAGGGTCAGGGCGCCGCAGTGAGAGAAGTCGCAGTCGATCCCCTCCTCCGAGATCAGACGCTCCAGCAAGTGCATGGCATCCAGAGTGAGCTGGAACATATGCCTGGCGCGGGTGGCACCCACCATGCGAGCCAGCTCTTCCATCTCGGGCTTATATCCCTGCAGTACAAAACCGCCATTGCGGCTGCTGGCGCCCCACCCCAGATGGTGCCGCTCCATGACGGTTACATCAGCCCCGCGCCGGGCTAGCTCGCGCGCAGCGGCCAGACCGGTGTAGCCACCACCGATAATGGCGACGTCGGTGGAAGCGGGCAGCGGGTAGGCGGGTAGGCGGGTAGGCGGAGCATTCTTCGTCCACAGACAGCGATCGAGCATTCCTTGCCTTTCCAATAGCGCTACCCGCTTACCCGCTTACCCGCCTATGGCTACTTCGCCCGCGCCAGCCGGTCGGCCAGATATATAAGAATGGCAGTGGCAAGCAGAATGATCGTGCTGATGGCGTTAATGCTCGGCTCCACATTCTTCCGCACCATGCCGTACACCACGATCGGAAGGGTTGACGACCCCGGCCCGGAGACGAACGAGGTGATGACGAAGTCGTCAAAGGACATGGTGAAGGCCAAGAGCGCTCCGGACAATATTCCTGGCCACAGCTGGGGAACCGTCACCTTCCAGAATGTGGTGACCTCGTCGGCTCCGAGGATCATCGCTGCCTCCTCCAGGTTCTCATCCATCCCCTCGAGCCGGGCCAGTACCACGATGACCACGAAGGAGATGCAGAACGCCACGTGCGCGATCGTGATAGTGGTCAGCCCCAGGGGGATCTTGAGCAGCGCAAAAAGGAGGAGCAGCGAGATGCCGGTGACGATCTCGGGTGTTACAATCGGCACATAGATAAAGCCCTCGAACATCCGCCGCCCCCGAAACCGCTGGCGTGCCAGCGCGAGCGCCAGCAGAGTGCCGAACACCGCCGAGATGAGGGTCGCCGCCCCACCCACGATCAGGCTGGCCTTGAGGCCTCTCAGGATATCGGGACGCTCGAGCAACCGTTGATACCATTGGAGCGTAAACCCCCGCCAGTCCACCGAGAACTTGGAGTCGTTGAACGAAAAGACCACCAGCACCAGAACCGGCAAATGCAGGAAGAAGTACACGACGCCGGCGAACCCGATGAGCCAGCGCGGGATGGGCATGCTCATTTGGGCGGGACAATGCGCACTCCAGCATCCCTGACCCGCAGGTACCAGGTGACCGCTGCCAGGACCAGGGCCATGACGATAAACGAGGCCGCGGATCCGAAGGGCCAATTTCGGGCGGAGGAGAACTGGTTCTGGACCAGGTTTCCGATCATCACCTGCTTGGCGCCGCCGAGCAGGTCGGAGGTGAGGAACGAGCCCAGTGCTGGAATGAAGACCAGCAGCGAGCCGGCCACGACGCCGGGCATGGACAAGGGAAGCGTCACCTGGCGAAAGCGTGCGGCCGGCCGCGCGCCGAGCACCTCGGCCGCCTCGAGCAGCGACTGATCGAGCTTTTCGAGCGATGCGTAGATCGGCAGGATCATGAACGGCAGAAAGCCGTAGACCAGTCCGGCCATCACCGCGAACGGCGTGTACAGGATAGTCAACGGCTCCTGGATCAACCCTACCTTCATCATCCAGCTGTTGAAGAGGCCGGTGTCCCGCATGAGGAATATCATGGCGAACGTGCGCACCAGAAAGCTGGTCCAGAATGGGAGCACGACGAGGAACAGCAGAAGGGTGCGCCACCGGGTACTGCGGGCTATCACATACGCCACGGGATAGCCCAGGAGGAGACAGATCACGGTGCAGGCGATGGACCAGGCAAAGGTCCGCTTCAGCACTTGGAGGTAGAGCGGGTCGAAAAAGCGGGTGTAGTGCTCGAGCGTGAAGCCGGGCTCTACCCCACCATAGATGCCCCGCGGCATGAGGCTATAGGCGAACATGACGAGCAGTGGAACCAGGAAAAACGCGATCAGCCAAAACCCGCCCGGCGCCAGAAGAGCCCAGGCGCGGGCTTCCGGCCGGGTGTACAACCACGCGAGCGCCCGCTCCCGCATCGTCCCCACTACTCCTGCTCCAGGATTTGGCAATCCTCCGGGAGCCAGGCAACCGCCGCCGTGTCTCCCCGCTTCCAGAGCAGCGGCTTGATGAGCTGACCCTCGTTGCGCAGCGCCACGGTAACGTCGCCGGTGCCGGGGACCGTCACGATGACATGCATCGTCTCGCCCAGGTAGATGATGTCCCGGATGATGCCCACCAGGGCGTTCTCTCCCGGCGGGATGGAGTCGGGCTTCTGCACGTCCATCCACTCCGGCCGAACCGCGATCCGAACGTCCTGCGCCTGGGAGACACTGGGGTGGTCAGGGACCTCGAATGTCCCCCCGCCGGGCCGCGCCACCACCCACTGTCCGCCGGTTCGCCGGTCCGCCCTTCCATCGAAGAAGTTGGACTCGCCGATGAATCGGGCGACGAACGCGGTGCGGGGATTTTCGTAGATCTCTGCCGGCGTTCCCAGCTGGGCCACCCGCCCGGTATCCATGACGGCGATGCGGTCCGACATAGTCAGGGCTTCCTGCTGGTCGTGCGTGACATAGACGAAGGTGGTGCCGAGCTGCTGGTTGAGCGCCTTGAGCTCCAGCTGCATTTCCTTTCTCAGCTTGAGATCGATGGCCCCGAGCGGCTCGTCCAGCAGCAGGATGGCCGGCTCCAGCACGAGGGCGCGTGCCAGGGCCACGCGCTGCCGCTGCCCGCCTGAGAGCTGGCCCGGCATCCGGCCGGAAAACACCTCCGGATTGAGCCGCACCATTTCCAGGGCCCGCTGCACCCGGCCCTCGATTTCGGTCTTGGGGGTCTTACGCTGTTCCAGGCCGAAGGAGACGTTGCGAGCCACGGTCAGGTGGGGGAAGAGCGCATAGTTCTGAAAGACCATGGCGATCTTGCGCTCGTAGGGACGCTTCTTGTTGACGGTCTCTCCCAGAAGGCGAACCTCGCCACCGTCTTCATCCGGCGCTTCGAAGCCCGCCAGCAACCGAAGGGTGGTGGTTTTTCCGCAGCCCGATGGACCCAGGATCGAGAAGAACTCGCCCCGGCGAATGTCAAAGGAGATGTCGTCGACTGCCTTGACCTCGCCGAAGCTCTTGGAGACGCCGGCAAACTGGACCACAGGCTGTGCTTTTGGTGCGGCTGTCACGGGCGCGAGGGTACCACGGCGTCCAGCGCCTCTTCTACGGCGTTAAGCCCCTCATCCATGATTTCGTCGGATATAGAGAGCGGCGCCAGTACGCGCACCGTGTTCCCGTAGGTGCCCGAGGACAGCAGGATCACGCCGCGTTCCAGGGCAGCCGCCTGCAGCCGGACGGTCAGCATCTTGTCCGGCGTCTTGGACTGGCGATCCTGCACCAGCTCCATGCCGATCATGGCTCCCAGGCCCCGCACATCGCCGATGCAGGCGTGCCGCGTGGCCCACTGGCAGAACCGAGCCCGGATCCGATCGCCCATCCGGGCGGCACGGGCGGGCAGCTGTTCCGCCTCCATGGCTTCGAGAACCGCCAGCGCGGCTGCGCACGCCAGCGGGTTGCCGCCGTAGGTCCCGCCCAGGCCCCCCGGCTGAGGAGCCTCGAGAATCTCGGCCCTGCCCGTCACAGCCGCGAGCGGCAGTCCACCTGCCAGGGATTTGGCGGTGATGATGATGTCGGGCACCAGTCCGTAGTGCTCGCAGGCGAAGAGCTTCCCGGTGCGGCCGAAGCCGGTCTGAATCTCATCGGCAATGAAGAGAATCCCGTGGTCGCGGGCGAACGCCGCCAGCGCGTCGACGTACTCCTTCGGTGCCGGAACGAATCCGCCTTCGCCCAGCTCCAGCTCCATGATGATCGCGGCCACTGAATCGGGATCGACCGTGCTGGCGAAGATCTGCTCCAGCCGCTCCCGGCTCGCCATGCAACACCGTCCGCCTGTCCGCCTGTCCGCCTGTCCGTCCGCTTCCCCGCATCTATAGCAATAAGGAAAGGGAATTCGGTAGATCTCGGGCGCAAACGGGCCAAAGCCCTTCTTGTAGGGCATGACCTTGGACGTCAGGGCCAGGGCCAGGTTGGTACGGCCGTGAAAGCCGTGCTCGAAACAGACCACAGCCTGACGGCCGGTGAAGGCGCGGGCCACCTTGACCGCGTTCTCAACCGCCTCGGCGCCGCTGTTCAGCAGGAAAGTGCGCTTCGCATGGCTGCCGGGAGTGACCTGGTTGAGCCGTTCGGCCAGGGCGACGTAGGGCTCGTATGTGGAGACCGGAAAGCATACGTGAGCAAAACGGTCCAGCTGGGCCCGGACGGCTGCAACGACCGACGGGTGCCGGTGCCCGGTATTGACCACGCCGATCCCGCCGCCGAAATCGATCAGCCGGTTGCCGTCAGCATCGGTGACGACCGCTCCGTCCGCTTGCACTACAGCAATCGGGGTGACGGCAGGTACGCCCCGCGGCACCGCTTGGGCGCGCCGTGCGAGCAGGGCGCGGCTCTTGGGGCCGGGGACCTCCGTCACGAGCCGAATGACGCCAGACATCTGCACTCCGGGAAGGGCCTGCAAGACGTGAGAGAGAAGGACTCTCCGCTTCGGTGGAGCATACACCAACCGGAAAAGTCGGCAACCCCTGGAAGCTTGCTCCTCCGCTGAAGAGGCGCTCCGGAAAGAGTCCGGTAAATCGACTCGCCAGGCCCATGATGCATGCCGAGCATTCGATAATTGGGTACATGCCGGTTTAGCGCCGGGCCGGTAAGTCGTTGCCGGTACTGCCTGCAAGCCGGGATGCCAAAGGTCAAGTGGGGCAGATCACCCGCCGCCGGGGTGGCAGGGGGCTGGACAGGGGCCGGGGGGAGGAAGCTACTATGGGAGGTACTCGACCTCTCCGGAGCAAGAGCACGTTTGCATCCTCCGACCAAGCGGAGGGTCCTCTCTCGCAGCTGACCATCTCCTTGAGCTGCGAGCCCCCATCAGCGGCGGGGGCGAGGTTGCCGAGCCAGATCGACCGGCCAAGCAGCCAGACCGAGTGCCGTGCCAACAATGAAAAGAGGAGTTTGTGAAAGTCCTGGTGTTAGGTGCCGGCGCGGTGGGGACCGTGTCCGCCCTCAAATTCGTGAAGGAAGCGATGCTCGAGAAACTCCTCATCGCCGACGCGGTGTCCGCCCGCGCTTCCCTCCTAGCGGAACGGCTCAAGGATCCTCGTGTGTCGGCCATCCGGTTGGATGCCGGCGATCGAGCCGCAGTTGCCGAAGTCATTCGGCATACTGGCATTACCATTGTCCTGAACGCTGCTCTTCCTGCCACCAATATCGATGTAATGCGTGCTTGCCTCGAGGGCGGCTGCGATTACATCGACCTTGCCAGCGCAGGGACCGACGCCGACGGCATCCCCAAAATGGATGACCAGTTCGCTCTCGACGCCGAGTTCAAGTCTGCCGGCCGGCTGGCGCTCCTGGGGATGGGAGCCGATCCCGGCACAACCAACGTATACGCCGCCTACGCGGCCAAGCACCTGCTCGATGTCGTCACCGAGCTCAGGGTGCGGGATGGAGATAACTCAATTTGCCAGGGCCACGATGGCTTCCTGGCGGCGTTCAGCCCCTGGGTCATGATCGATGAGTGTCTCTGCAAGGCAGTCTCCTACCGGGGTGGGCGCTATCATCTGGAAGAGCCGCTAACCGGCATGGAGCCGTTCAATTTCCCGGAACTCGGCGTGCTGAACTGCTATTACGTCGATCATGAGGAGTCGCGGACCCTGCCGCGTTTCTTTCCCGATGTCCATACGGTCGACTTCAAGCTGTGTATGGATGAGGTGACGGTCGAAACGCTTCGCGTAATGAAGCGTCTGGGTCTCTCGAGAAAGGATCGGGTCCAGGTTGGGGATCAGTCTATAGCACCCCGGGACCTGGTAGTCTCCCTTCTCCCTGAACCGAAGGATCTGGCGGGGCGCATGCACGGTAAGACTTGCGTAGGCACACTGGCCAAGGGGCTGAAGGACGGAAAGCCGAAGGCTTACTATATCTACAATGTCAGTGATCACGAGACTGTGTTTGCGGAACTGGGTGTGCAGGCTACAGCGTATCAGACCGGGATTCCACCCGTCATCGCCGCGCGGCTGATCACACAGCGAATCTGGAGAGGCACCGGCGTGCTGTCGCCGGAGCAATTCGATCCAGACCCGTTCCTGCAGCAACTGGCTCGGGAGGGCATGCCCTGGCGGGTGCGGGATGATACGCCCGTGGCCCTTTCCCGGGGGGTACTTCAGCAACCACGAAAGGCTGTAGCCGCGGCCTAGCGGGCGGCACTGGATTACCCACCAAGGCACGAGGCGCAGCGGTTTAAGTGACAGACATACGTGAGAGCGGAGGAGACGATGACGAGCACGGCCAGAGAGTCCGGAAAGGCGCGGAAATCCACCGCGGCCCGCTACCAGATGTTCATCGATGGCCGGTTTGTGGACTCGGAGGGCGGGAAGACGTTCGAGGTGTTCGACCCCTCCACTGAGGAGGCCATCGCCACGGTACCGGCCGGCACCGCGGCCGACATTGACCTCGCCGCCCGGGCCGCTACCAGGGCCTTTTATGATGGCTGGAGGAGCGTCACGGCGCAGGAGAGGGGCCGGGTCCTGCTCCGGCTGGCCGAGCGGGTACGGGCCCGGCGAGCGGAACTGGCCGAGCTGGAGACCAGGAATACGGGCAAGCCGATCGCCGAGTCCGAGTACGACATGGACGACACCGCCACCTGCTTCGAGTACTACGGCGGGTTGGCCACCAAGATTAACGGAGAGGTATTGCCGGTCCCCGCCGATGCCGTTGCCTTTGCCATGCGCGAGCCCATGGGCGTGGCCGGGCAGATCATTCCCTGGAACTACCCGCTGATGATGGCGGCGTGGAAGATCGGACCGGCACTCGCGGCCGGCTGCACCGTGGTGCTCAAGCCGGCGGAACAGACCCCGCTTTCCATCCTTGAGCTGGCCAAGGACTTCGAGGCAGTAGGAATCCCTCCCGGGGTGGTGAACATCGTAACGGGCGATGGCCCCGGCGCCGGAGCTCCGCTTGTGAGTCATCCGTCGGTCAGGAAGATCGCCTTCACCGGCAGCGCGGAAATCGGGAAAACCATCATGCGCAGCGCGGCTGACCAGCTCAAGCGAGTCTCGCTCGAGCTGGGGGGAAAGTCGCCCAACATCTTCTTCAGCGATGCCGATTTCGAGAATGCGGTGGACGGGGCCCTGTTCGGCACCTTCATCAACCAGGGCGAGGTCTGCTCCGCCGGCAGCCGCGTGCTGGTCCAGCGTGACATTTACCAGAAGTTCGTGGAGGCTGCCACCGCCAAGGCAAAGACGATCAAGCTTGGGCCGGGTATGGACCGGGACAACAAGATGGGTCCACTGGTGAGCGCCGAGCAGCGCGACCGCGTGGCCGAGTATCTCGAGGTAGGCCGCGGGGAGGCCAAGGTGGCGGTGGGCGGTGGCAAGCCCAAGCAGTTCGATAAGGGGTGGTACATCGAGCCCACCATCTTCTACGACGTCGACAACTCAGCCCGCATTGCCCAGGAGGAGATCTTCGGACCGGTCATGAGCGTAATCCCGTTCAAGGACGAAGCCGAGGCCATCCGGATCGCCAACGAAACCCCGTACGGCCTGGCGGCAGCCGTCTGGACCCGGGACATCTTTAAAGCATTCCGGGTGGTGAAGGCACTCGAGGCCGGCATCGTGTGGGTGAATCACATGCAGCCTACCTTTGTCGAAGCCCCGTGGGGCGGCTACAAGGCGTCGGGCTTTGGCCGCGAGCTGGGGCACTGGGGTGTCGAGGAATACCTGGAGACGAAGCAGGTGTTCATCAATCTCGATGAGAAGCCTATCGGCTGGTATTAGACGAGTCGGGAGTCGCGAGTCACCAGTCGCCAGCCTTGAGTCCTGATTACAGCGAAGGATTTCGTTTTGCACGGTCGGGTTGAGAGCTGACGACTGACGACTGACGACTGACGACCCGGCGACTACGTAGCACGCGCGCAACGACGACCCGCCACTAACCTCCCTGCAAATCCTCGCACGACCCATCCAAGCAGTTGATCCACTGAGATTTTGGTGTGCCGGCTTCGGGCACGAACCTCGCATTCCCGCACCTCAGAGTCGGTCACCAATACGCAATATTCTGCACATCGTTTAATCAGGGGGTCGGATGGCTACGCCCAGCCTCTCAGTCGCACACCGGTTAATCGTGGTGACGGCGCGGACCTACTCCCTCCGCATCCGTTTCTTCAGCGTTCAGCGCTGAACCGTGGATCTAACCCAGGCGCCCACCGCCAGTGAACTGCGTGCCGGTCCCAGCGTCGACAGCTGGAACCGTCGCTCGAGCTTCCTCCTGTTCTCCACTCCGGCTGTCGGCGAGGAGGAGATGCTCGAGGTGGCCGACACATTGAAGTCGGGCTGGATTACCACGGGGCCCAAGACCCAACAATTCGAAGCTGCGTTCGGGAACAGGGTGGGGGCCTCCAGTGCGCTGGGGCTGAACTCGTGCACGGCCGGCCTCCATCTTGGGCTGATGGCTCTGGGGATACGGCCCGGCGATGAGGTCATTACCACCCCGATGACGTTTTGTGCCTGCGCCAACGTGATCGAGCATCTCGGAGCTACTCCGGTCCTGGTAGATGTAGAGCCCGACACGCTCAACCTCTGCCCCAAGGCAGTGGAAGCGGCGATCACCCCGCGCACCAAAGCAATCCTGGCGGTCCACTACGCCGGGCATCCAGTTGATCTCGATCCTATCGAAGAGATAGCGCGGATCAATGGTATAGCGGTAATCGAAGACGCGGCTCACGCGTTGCCCGCAAGCTACAAGGGACGATTGATCGGCTCAGGCGATAACCCGGTGGCGTTCAGCTTCTACGCTACCAAGAATCTGACCACCGGTGAAGGCGGCATGCTCACCGGCTCAGCGGAGCTCATCGCGCGTGCCCGGACGCTCGGCCTGCATGGCATGAGTCGCGATGCATGGAAGCGCTACGGACATGGCGGCAGCTGGTTCTACGAGGTGAACGAACCGGGCTTCAAGTACAACATGACGGACGTACAGGCGGCCATGGGGCTGGCACAGCTTCGAAAGCTGGACCGATTCCAGGCTCGCCGGCGGGAGGTGGTGGCAGCCTATACCAACGCCTTCGAGAACATCGACGCGCTGGAAGCCCCCACCGAGCGGCCCGAGGTGGAGCACGCCTGGCACCTCTACGTCCTTCGTCTCAGGCTGGGAGCGCTACGGATCGAGCGGAATCAATTCATCGATGAGCTGACCGCGCGGAACATCGGCACGTCGGTGCACTTCATTCCGATTCATATCCACCCCTTCTATCAGCAGAAGTACGGCTATCAGCCCACCCAACTACCGGTGGCTTACGAATCCTACCAGCGGATGCTGAGCCTCCCCCTGCACCCGATGCTGACCGACGCCGACGTGAGTGACGTGATCTCCGCGGTGCTCGACATAGTCCAGAGGTTCGGGCGATGAGTGCAGGCACTCCCGAGCTCATAGCCCCCACGCCGGCTCGCTTTCTGGTGGCCGATCGGGTGATCAGGTTCGTGTCATACTGGCGCGATCCCGCACTCCATCTGCTACTGATCGTCGTAGGCTACCGGCTGGCCTTCGAGCTGCGGTTCGATTTCAACACGCCGCCGGAAGAGGCGGAGCTGTTCTGGATCTCCGTCCCCCTTCTGATCGTCCTGCGGCTTGCCACTTATGCCGTTGTCGGGGTGTTTCGAGCCTACTGGCTGCACTTTGGGCTCCAGGACCTGCTCACCCTGGCGCTGGCCGTTACGCTGAGCTCTCTCACATTCGTGGTAGTGCTGTTCCTCTCCCATCTGTTTCCCGGCGTGCCGCGGTCGGTGCTACTGGTCGACTGGGCCAGCGCCATCTTCTTCGCGGGTGGAATCCCCTTCATTGCCCGGGCTCTCCGCGAGGGCCCCGTCCCCTTTGCCACCCCACGCGGTCGCCGCACCCTGATCATCGGGGCGGGTGAGCGGGCGGAGCAGGTGCTACGGGAGGCGCGCCGCGCCGAGATGTGCGCACTGCACCCGGTGGGCCTGATTGACCTGAACGGCGCGCGCCGGGGCCGGACCATCCGCGGCGTTCGTGTGGTCGGCACAGCGGACGACCTGCCCGCCGTCAGCCAGATGTTGAAAGCCGAATTCGCCATCATCGCTCTGGAGCCGGGAGAGCTGCCCGAAATGCGGCGGGTGGTGGACCAGTGCATTGCGGGAGGACTGGAGTTCAAGACCCTTCCTTCCCTGCATGAGCTGCTCGAGAGTACCGCTGGTGTGAATCAGCTCCGCAATGTGCGGCTGGAGGATCTGTTGGGCCGTCCCCCGGTCAATCTGGATCTCGCGCCAGTGGCGGCGGACCTGCGGAATCGAGTGATTCTGCTGACCGGGGCCGCCGGTTCCATCGGGTCTGAGCTTGCCCGCCAGATCGCACCGTTCGGCCCGGCCCGGATGATCCTGCTGGATCAGGCCGAAAGCGATCTGTACTTCGTGCACCTGGAGCTGCGCGACGCCCACCCCGGTCTGGATCTGGTGCCGGTGATCTGCGACATCACCAACGCAACACGGCTGGAACAGGTGTACGCGCAGTATCGTCCCGACTATGTCGTGCACGCCGCCGCCTACAAGCACGTGCCGCTGATGGAAATCAACGTTGTGGAGGCGGTGAGGAATAACGTGCTGGGGACGTTGTTGGTGGCCACCACCGCGGTCAGATACGGCGCTACCAAGGTGCTGTTGATCTCCACCGACAAAGCCATCAGGCCGGCTAGCATCATGGGTGCCACCAAGCGCATCGCCGAGCGGATCATCTTCGGGCTCCCCAACCTGCACCGTTCAGGCACTGACTTCAGGGCGGTGCGCTTCGGGAATGTCCTGGCATCGAAGGGGAGTGTTATCCCACTGTTTGAGCGCCAACTCGCAGCTGGTGGCCCGATAACCGTCACCCACCCGCTGGTTCAGCGCTACTTCATGACTATCCCCGAAGCCGCGCAGCTGGTGCTCCAGGCGGGATCTCTATCCGAGACCGCAGGGGCCATTGCCATGCTGGAGATGGGTGAGCCGGTTCGCATCCTGGACTTGGCCGAAAAGCTCATTCGATTCTCCGGCCGCGTGCCGGGCAGGGATGTCAGCATTTCCTTTACTGGACTCAGGCCAGGCGAGAAACTCACCGAAGACCTGATCTCTGCGCTCGAGGCCACAGTACCAACCTCGAGCCCCAAGATTCGCATCAGTCAAACAACCGAGACCGCGGGTCCCGAACTGGTTCAGAAGCTCAGCCGGCTCTTCGCATTTCTCGATGGTGATAACCGGGACGGGATGCTCGAAACCCTGTGTGACCTGGTGCCCGAATGCGTTTCACCTCTGGCGGAGCATCGGGCGGATCCTGTGAAGGCTCTCGATGCATTGTCCAACGGCCGGAGCTCCGGAGCATGGCACTCGGTCTTGAGCTCCAGTCAGCCATCCTGGCGTGAGCGCCGTCGCACTGGTGTGCGCTTCATGCCGCCCCCCGACCTGCGCACCGATGAAAAGCGGGAAGGAATGGTGTGCCGTCGCAAGGACCCACGGGCCGGGGGTCGCCGCAGGACAGACATCGGCGTTCTGCTGCCTACCGGCTCATCGGGCACCGGCTAGCTGCTCTAGCGGAGAAAGCGGGCCTCCAGCTGAGCAGGGGAGAAGCGCGCGGAGCCTCGTCGCAAGACGGCCGCGATGGTGAGGACCAGCAGCAGAACAGTTGTGCGGAATGGCCGCGCTTGAAGATCCAGCCGGCATCGCTCGTCCAGCAGCAGCTTGGTGGGCAGGAACTCCCGGATGTAACGGGTCTCGAAGTCGGCGCTGGGGATTCCGCGCTCGGCCGAAAAGAAGTACAGCGTGCCGTAACCGGTGATTCCCGGTTTGGCTTGCAGCGCTCTGAGTCCTTCGGGGGTGTAGTAGCGCAGATAGGCCGGCGCTTCCGGGCGGGGACCGACGATCGACATTCGCCCCGAGAGCACGTGCAGGAACTGAGGCAGCTCGTCCACCTTGGTACGCCGGAGAAGGCCGCCGATCCGGGTGATGCGTGGGTCGTCGCTGGCGGAAACGGCCGGACCGAGTCGCTCCGCGTTGCGCACCATGCTTCGGACCTTGAGCATCTGGAAGACCGCGCCGTTTCGGCCCAGGCGCTCGGCCCGATAGAAAATCGGGACTCCCTGCATGAGCACCGCGGCAGCAGCCCCGAGCAGCAGCAGAGGGGCCCAGACTGGGGCGAGCACCAGGGCAAAGCCTAGGTCAACCGCTCGCAGGAGCGCGACGTGAGATCGCAGTTCAGGGGACAGCGATGTTTCCGGAAAGTGGCCGCGCAGCGGTGGGTAAGAGTGAACGCGTCGGAGGAAACGTGTCAAAAGGTAGGAGTCGCCCACGGTGAGCACAACCCGGCGTGAGAGCCTGCGGTCGCCCTATCGGCTGCAGAACGCGACACCCGGCCGCCGGTGAGCGCATGAGCGCCCTCGTCGCCAGCTTCGGTTATCACGATGTCACCGATGACATCCGTGAATCCGGCTTCCAGCGGAACAGCGCCGTGCCGTTCAAGCTGGGGGTGCAGCGCTATCGGTCTCACCTGGATCGCATCGCGGCGAGGCATCACACTCCCACACTGGTCACCGGCATCGACCTGGCCGGGACAGGCCGCCACGTGCTCCTGACCTTCGATGACGGCGGCAAAAGCGCGCTCGCGGCCGGCGATGAGTTGTGCCGCCGGGGTTGGAAGGGCCACTTCTTCATCACCACCGGCTTTATCGGCCACCGAACATTCCTCGATGCCGGTGAGATCCGTCAATTGCGAAGCGCCGGGCACCTGATCGGCAGCCACTCTCACACCCACCCGGACATCTATCGCGACCTCCCGCCCGACCGCATGGTGGTCGAGTGGCGGCAGAGCAGCGATATCCTGGCCCAGATCCTGGGCGAGCCCTGCCTGGCTGCCGCGGTGCCCGGCGGAGACATCTCAGGAGCAGTGCTGCGGAGCGCCGGGCGCTCGGGGCTTCGATATCTCTTCACCTCGGAACCCTGCCTCATCCCCTCCATCGTGGGGGGATGCTGGATACTGGGACGCTACTGCGCCAGGGCGTCCACCAGCCCGAACGAGATCGCCCAGCTCGCCGGCTTCCGGGGCTGGTCCCAGAAGCTGCTGCTCAGGCGGCTCAAGGGTCTCGCCCGTAACAGCCTGCCTTCCCTCTACCGGCTTTACGTTCGCCACTCAACTCGCGAGTGGCAGGGACAGGTACAATGATCGCTGTTCATTCGTCAGCCAGGCTTCATCTCCGTCCAGCTTCGGCGGAGGAACTGTCCGGATGGGACGGCCTGATTCGCCGGTTTCCCAATCACCGCGTCGCTCACGGTGTGGCATGGCTCCGCTCTCTCGAGGGCTCTGGATTCGGCCGCGCGCACTTTCTTATTCTGGAGAAGGACGGGGAAGTCGTGGGATGCCTGCCGGGGATGGTCGGCGAGGTGGGACCATTGCGCCTGTTCGGATCGCCTCCGCCGGCGAGCCAGACGGTCAGCATGGGTCCGGTGTTCGACGACAAGCGCGTCACTACAGGGGAGGTGATGGAGGCGGTGGTTCCCTATCTGGAGCGCCGATTGGGGATCCATCACATGGAGATCATGAGCCCCGATCTCGATCCTGCCCCCATGCTCACCCTGGGCTTCCGGGGCGAGCCCTGGCCCACCT
>JACCRS010000189.1 GCA_013813435.1 Gemmatimonadales bacterium | reverse complement strand
GCCGCCGCCATCTATGGGCGGGACGGGCCGTGAGCCGCGCCTTTCGCGACCGGCCCATCCGCCACAAGGTCAACCTCCTGATCGTGGCTGCCAGCGTGATCGCTCTGATCATCGCCGGGATCGGTGTGGTAGTGTACGACCTGACAACGCTGCAGCCACGGGCACTGCGGGATCTGGTGGCACAGGCCGCGCTGATCCGCATCAATACCACAGCGGCCCTGGCATTTCAGGACCAGCGCGCCGCCACCGAAAACCTGGCCACCCTGAAAGCCAAGCGGGAGATTGCCTCGGCCACACTGTACGGCCCCGATGGCCGGATATTCGCAACCTACGCCCGAGCGCGGGGAGGCCCCGGGATCCACAATGCGGCCCATCCACCGGCGGGGCATACCTACCAGAACAACCGCCTCACCATATCCGAGCCGGTACAAAACGAGGGACAGCAGCTCGGCTGGCTGGCCATGGAGTACAACCTGCCGCCCCTGTGGTCGCGCCTGCCTCAGTACGGGATAATCGTGGGCGTCGTGTTTCTCGCGCTCTCGACGGTGTCTCTCCTGTTGTGGCGGCTGCTCGAGTCGAGCATCACCGATCCGCTGGCTCGGCTGGCGGAGGCGAGCAAGGCGGTGGCGCAGTCCAAGGACCGCCAGGTTCGCGCGGTCAAGCGGGCGGATGACGAGATCGGCCATTTGACCGACGCCTTCAACGAGATGCTTTCGACCTTGCAGGCCAGGGAAACCGACCTGCGCGAGAGCACCGGCCAGCTGCTGGCCGCCATGACCGTCGCACGCATGGGCAGCTGGGCCTGGGAGGTCCCCCGGGGAACGATATCCTGGAGTGGCCGCGAGGTTCAGGTGTTCGGCGAGAAGGGCAAGCCGGCTGATGCTACGCTGGCTTCATTCCTGGAGCTGATCCATCCCACCGACCGGTCGGTGGTGGAGCAAGGCCTGTGGCGGGCCGCGGAAACGGGGCAAAGATGCGAGCTCGATTTCCGCGTACTCGACCCGGATGGCCACGTGCGCTGGCTCGCCATGCGGGGGCAGAGAACGCAGGACGATGGCAACCAGCCCGCGAAGGTGCTCGGCCTGGTGATGGATACGACCGATCGACGGCGGCTGGAGGAGCAGCTGCTGCAATCACAAAAGCTCGAGGCCATCGGCCGGCTGGCCGGCGGTGTGGCTCACGACTTCAACAACCTTCTCACCGGCATTCTGGGCTACGCCAACTTCGCACTCAAATCCTTGCCGGAGAATCACGCCGCGCGAGTCGACATCGTGGAGATCGAGCGGGCCGGCACCCGGGCCGCAGCGCTGACCGGCCAGCTGCTGGCTTACGCGCGCCGCCAGATGATTGCACCAAAAATCGTGAGTCTGAACGAGCTGGTGGGGAACCTGGAAAGCCTCCTGCGGAGGCTCATCGGCGAGGACGTCGATCTGGAGACGCGCTGCTCCCGCGATCTCTGGCGGGCTCAGATCGACCCCGGACAGTTCGAGCAGGTGATCATCAACCTGGCGGTCAACGCGCGCGATGCCATGCCCGAGGGTGGGCGGCTGACCGTCGAAACCAGCAACTGCACCCTGGACGATTCCTACGTCCGGCAGCACCCCGAGGTGGTCGCGGCCGACTACGTAATGATGGCCGTGGCCGACACCGGTATCGGTATGGACACCGCGACGCAGATCCGGATCTTCGAGCCCTTCTTCACTACCAAGGAGCAAGGTAAAGGTACCGGGCTCGGCCTTGCAGTGTGCTATGGGATCGTGAAGCAGGCCGGTGGTCACCTCTGGGTCTACAGTGAGCCACGGCGGGGAACCACTTTCAAGGTGCTCCTGCCCCGGGCTACCGAGGACCTGGCGGATGCGGCGGCCGCCAGGCCAGTCGATCATCCATCCTCTCAAGGCCACGAGACCGTGCTCATTGTAGAGGACGAGCAGGTGGTTCGAAGGCTGGCCGTGCGCGCCTTGACCGAACAGGGATACAACGTACTCGAGGCCGAAGACGGCCTGGCGGCCCTGGAGGTAGCGCAGGGTCACTCGGGCGAGCTGCAGCTGCTGGTGACCGACGTGGTGATGCCGGGAATGAATGGAAAGGAACTGGCGGATCGCCTGGTGGCGGAACGGCCCGAGCTTCGGGTGCTTTACATCTCAGGCTATGCCGAGCACGCGGTGGTACGGCACGGGGTTCTGGAAGAAGGGATTGCCTTCCTGTCGAAGCCGTTCGACCTGGCCGAGCTGGGCCGGACTGTACGGGAGGTGCTGGACAAAATGCAAGCCACCGGATAGCACTGGCACCGTGGAATTTGTTCCTGAAGCTCCCGAGGAGGGACTCGAACCCCCGACCCGGTGATTAACAGTCACCTGCTCTACCAACTGAGCTACTCGGGAAAGTCATTCCGCGGGCTTAAGCTAGCGGGCTGGCTCCGGAGGTCAAGCGTGCGCAACCATGTTCAGGGACCCGCAGAATCCAGTCGTCCATGCCGGGCATTCGCCGAGTCCGCAGCTCGGAGCGCTCCCCTGACCCCGGAAGCACCGGGCAGATTCGATGCACCGACCACGCTGTCCCGCTCCCGCTGGGTCGAGACCCCCTCTCCATCGTCCCGGCCAGCACAGCCTACGGCCAGCAGGAATAGCACGAGCAGTATTCGCATAGAAGGCTCCGGTTGGTGATGCTTCGAATCAGGAGTGTCTCCCGACTCCGGACTCCCGACTTATAGCTTCCGACTCCTGACCCCTGGCCCCGAGTCATCTGCCATAACTTGCACTCCAAGTGAGCCATGCCACAGCCCCCCTCAACCCGGCTCCCTACGTTGTTCCGCTCTGACCCGCCCAGCTAAGCCATACGACAGACCCAGGATGCATGCGGCATTCAAGTCCAAGGATGACTCTGAAGGTCGATATAGACCATGGATCGTCGATAGAATTGACACTTATTATCTTTACACCGAGGCCGAATTATTGCAGCGCCGTAGCGAGCTAAGTCATTGTTCATAAGAATGTTACATTAATAGTACTTCCTCTTTCCCGGCCGGTACGTAGCTTGCCTTCCATGCCCCTGCACCCCCTGATCGGACACTTGGCGGCCCGGAACCGGCTTTCCTCCGCGCTCCGCCGTGGCAAGCTGCCACAGGTACTGCTGCTTACCGGTCCAGCCGGGGTGGGAAAGCAACGGCTGGCGCTTTGGCTGGCTCAGCTGGCGGTGTGCGAGCAGAAGATCGAGGAGCCCTGCGGAGCTTGCCGGGCTTGCCGCCTGGTGGGCGGCCTGTCTTACCCTGACGTGCATTGGTTTGCCCCGATCCCCAGGCCCAAGGCCTCCGATCCGGACAAACTGGTGGAGGAAGCGGCCCAGTCCATAGCCCGGGTTATGGATGAAAGGCGGGCCGAGCCCCTGTATCCTGGGACTGATGGGATGGCCACCCACAGCCTGGCAAGCGTCCGGCTGCTTCAGCGCCAGGCCGCGCTGACCGCGGTGGAAGGTGGCCCCCGGGTGTTCATCCTGGGCGAGGCCGACCGGCTCATTGCTCAGGAGTCGAGCCAGGAAGCGGCCAATGCGCTTCTGAAGTTGCTGGAGGAGCCGCCGGCCGGCAGTCTGTTCGTGCTTACTACGGTCGAGGCTCGGCGGCTGCTGCCGACTATTCGGTCCCGGGCAGTACCGATTCGGCTGGGACGGTTGCCCGATGCAGAGGTAGCAGCTTTCCTCAAGGCTCACCTGCGTCCGGCCCTCTCATCCCGAGAGCTGGACCAGCGTGTCGCCCTGGCGGATGGATCGATCGGCTCGGCGCTGCGGGCCGGAAACCAGGCCGGGCAGGCGCAGCAGGCGGCGCAACAGTGGCTCGAGGCGGTGCTGGCTGGCGCCGGACCGTCATTCGAGCGGGCCTTGAAGCAGACACCCTGGGCTGCCCGCGGTGAGTTCACCGCCATGCTCGACGCGCTGGCCGAGACGCTGGGCGAGGCGGCACGAGGAAGCGTGGGACAGCCGGTGCGCCGGCCGGTTCCGAAAGCCCTGCTGCGCCACCGGCAGCCGGATCCGCTGCTGAAGGCAATGGAGCACGTCGCGGACGCACGCGAGGCGGCATGGGGCAACGTGAACCCTCAGATCCTGCTCGCCGTCCTGGGCGAAGAGCTGGCCGAGGTGCTGTGAGGCTCACCCACCTCGACGAACGGGGCCGGGCTCGTATGGTGGACGTGGGCGGGAAGCCCGAGACCGAGCGGACCGCCACCGCCGAAGGAGCGGTGAAGATGTCCCGCGAGGCGTTCGATCTGGTGGCCGCTCAGGCCGTCGCCAAGGGAGACGTGCTCGCGGTTGCGGAGGTTGCGGGAATAATGGGCGCCAAGCGCACCGGCGACCTGATCCCCCTCTGTCATCCGCTCGGCCTGGATCTCGTCGAGGTGGAGGCGCAGCTGGCACCCGAGCTGCCCGGGGTCAGGATCACAGCGGTGGCCAAGGTTCTGGGCCGTACCGGGGTAGAAATGGAAGCGCTCACCGCAGTGGCGGTGGCGTGTCTCACGGTGTACGATATGGTCAAGGCAGTCGATCGGGAGATGGCTATCGAGGAAGTACGGCTGGTGCAAAAGACCGGGGGAACCCGGGGAGATTGGCGCCGACCCGAGGCGTAACGGGAGCGGCCTTCTCATACATGAAAGGGGCCTGCGCGTGTCGAGACCCAATTACTACGACGACCCGAAGCCAATGACGGCAGAGCGACTCCTGCTCCGCGGAGGGGTGCTTCTCGCCACCGCTGTGGGCATCGGTGCGCTCGGCGGCTGGAACAAGCTGGTCCGGGCAACCGACAACGTCTCCGTATCCATTCCGGATGTGGGAGTCGTCGCGCGGCAGATGGGAAGCCTGAGCGAGCAGCTCGAGGCAACCCGGGGCGAAGCGGTCGTCATCAAGCTTCAACTCGAGCGCGCCAACGCCATCCTGGAGAACTCGACCCGCTACCAGATCCCGGCTGATCTGTCGGCAGCGATATACGACATCGCCTTGAGCGAGGGTATCGACCCTTCGCTCGGCTACCAGCTGGTGAAAATCGAGAGCGGATTCAAGGCCACGGCCAAGAGCAACATGGCTGCCTTTGGATATACCCAGCTGCAAGTCGCCACGGCGAGATTCTATCAGCCCGGGATCACGCAGAAGGATCTATACGACAGGAACACCAACCTGCGCATCGGGTTTCGGTTCCTCAACGACCTGTTGGCCAAGTTCAACTACGACGTTCACCTGGCCCTGCTGGCGTATAACCGGGGGCCGGCCAACGTGAACAAGATCCTGGCCAAGGGCGGCAACCCCGCCAACGGCTATTCCGACGCGGTGCTGAAAGGCTTCCGCCCGATCGCCGACACCGAACCGTCGGTGCGCTAGCCGGGAATCCTGAGCGAGACACCCGTTCTCAGGGTCTCCTGCTCTGCCATTCCGTTTGCTTTCCTGAGGGCCTGGATCGAGACGCCGTAGCGTCTGGCCAGGCCCTTCAGGGTTTCTCCCCGGCGCACGATGTGAGTCTTCACTCCACGCCGGGCTCCCTGCTCCACTCGCTGGGCCGTGCGGTCCTCGGGAGCCGCCACTCGAATCCGCTGCCCTGAGCGTATGCGGCCCCGGCGGTCGAGGCCGTTCCAGGCGAGAACCTCCCGCTGCGTCACACCATACTCGTCGGCAATCTCCGAGATGGTCTCGCCCCGCTGCACCCGGTGAAAAGTGCGCCGGGTGGTGCCCGCGGCAACCACGGGCTCAGCCATGCGGCGAGCAACCGCCGTCGAGAGCGCGCCCCCGGTCGGGACCACGATCCGCTGCCCGATCTGGAGACTGCGGCTCTTCACCTTCGGGTTTGACGCAAGCAGCAGCGATTGATTTACCCGGTACCGCAGCGCAATACCGCCCAGCGTCTCCCCCCGCGCCACGAAATGCTCGACGAAGGTTACCCGCTGCCGCGCCGGCAACACGGCATAAGCGGCCTCGGTCATCGGACCGTGTCTTACAGGGAGGCGCACCACCGAGCGCGTTCCCGGGGGCGTCGCCAATCTGAGATACTGCGGGTTCAGCTCGCGGATGGCGGCTACGGTGGTGTCCGCCAGCCGGGCCAGCACGTCGAGACCGGTCATGTCCGGCACGATGATGGAGTCGTACGCGAATGCTTTGGCCTTCTCCACCCTGAAGCCATAGCGCTCCGGCTGCTTGGCGATCAATGCCGCGGCGATCAGCTTGGGCACGTAGTCCTTGGTTTCCCGCTTGAGGAGCTTGGTCTCGTACAGGCGAAAGAAAGTGGCGTCTGAATTGGTGCTCTCGCTCTCCTCATCGGGAAGCCTACCGAGACCCCGCGAGACCTTGCCCGATCCGGCGTTGTACGCGGCAGCAGCGAGGTACAGGGAGTTGAAGCGGCGGTTGAGTCCCCGCAGATGTCTTACTGCCGCGCCGGTTGCACGCATCGGATCGCGGCGCTCGTCTACCCACGAGTCGATCCTGAGTCCGTACCCTTTGCCGGTGGCTTTCATGAACTGCCACATCCCCACCGCCTTTGCCCGGCTGGTGGCGGTGTTGGAGAAACCGCTTTCGATCAGCGCCAGATAGACCAGATCTCCCGGGAGTTCAGCCTGCTGGAGCCGCTCCCGGATCATGGCCTCGTAACGGGGCATACGATTGAGCCAGACCGCCATTCGCTCCCGGCCGCGTCCCTGGAAGAAGTCGAGGTAATACTGAACCCGGGCGTGGCTGTTGAACGTTTCTACGTCGATGTCCCAGGTGACCGCATCGGCCAGTGCTTCGGCACCGCCGGGAATCTTCTCCGTTTCGTCGCCGGCGATCTCCTCCGCCTCTTCGCTCTTGGGATGGGCTTCCGCCAGCTCCTCGAGCACTGCTTCATCCGCAGCCGAATCGACCGCTAGCCGCAGCTCGGCGGTGTCCGCTGCCAGTAGCAATGAATCGCTGACCGGAGCCTCGGAGGAGTCACCATCCTGGCTCGCCGGGACGGAAGCGGAAATGGGAACGGGTGCGGAATTCGATGTAGAGGATGCCGATGGTGAGGCGGGTGTGGCCGGAGGCGCGGAACTACGCCCGCCACAGGCAGCGACGATTGCCAGAACCAAGACGACAGAAACTCGAGACCCGCGCATAGTTGCTCCCCGGTGCGTTGCTAACGCTGCCGCAGTTTCGGAAAGATTTCGGGTGACGAGGGCCGATAACCACCCTCGAGGCTGCAAACCGCGGGATCGTGGGCGAACTGAGGCAAGTACCAGAGTAGAACTACCCCCTCAGCGCATGTACAGCCGATTGCCCAGGATACGATTAGTGGCGTTAAGGACCGCCAGCGCTGCGCCCCGGGGTGTGTCCGTGTCGGTCAGGTAGGATCCTACCACGCGATGGCCGCTGCCGTCGCCCTGCACCCCGAGTGAGACGATAACCACGGTGGCGTCGAAGGCCCGCACCGCCTTTACTCCCAGAAGCTCGAAACTCAGCCCACCCTGGACCGCCTGCCCCAAGGCAACGACACATGCCTGCGCCGCGCAGCGCAGCTCGCCGGCTTGAGATGCCAGGCCCTCACCTTCCCCGGTGAACTGTTCCGAGTCTCTCCACGTCAAACCGACGCGCGCCCGGCACCGCCCATTGGGCAACCGGTCGAGAGTGAACTCGGCGAAGCGGAGCCGCTCGGGAAACGGGTCTGGCGTTGACATACCGTCCTTGCGCGGGCCTCGGAATCAGGGAGAAATGCGGCGGGGCAGACGGGCAAGCCCCATGCCAGTCAGCCGAGCAATTGAGCCAACAGTCCTAACAGGTCTTCATTGGAGACACGTTCAGCCTGGGCAAACAATGCGGCCTTGGATGACGAGGAGAGTGGGTAAGCCCCCCAGACGGGGCGCTGGCCCGGATCCGATGCCCGAAAGGAGAAAACCAGGTTCCACTGGGGTGAGCTCGGATGCCGTTCGGCCGCCACGGAAACATTCCAGCACCGCTCAGCGTGTTCGAGGACTCTCCACGGCATCGCCGAGGCTCCAGAGTGGAGGAAATCAGCTCCGCACCAGCGCGTGAAAACGGGAGCGAAGATCTCGCGTGACCGGACCCGGCTTTCCCGTGCCGATCACCCGGCCGTCGAGCTGCCGGATGCCGACAATTTCGCTCGCGGTACCGGTGAAGAAGGCTTCGTCCGCGGTGTAAAGATCGTAGCGGTTGAGTATCGTCTGCTCCACCGGATATCCGGCATCGGCGGCCAGCTCGATAACGGCATCTCGCGTGACGCCCTTGAGGATGCCGGCATGGGCGGGCGGGGTTCTGATCCGGCCCTTCTTCACCACGAACACGTTCTGCCCCGAGCCCTCCGCCACCGATCCCGCGCTGTCGAGCATGAGAACCTCGTCGGCACCGGCGTTGATACCTTCGACCTTGGCCAGGATGTGCGCCAGATAGTTGAGCGACTTAACCCTGGGCGAGAGCGATTCGCGCTGCGGGATAGGAGTTCCCGCGGTGATGACGTTGAGCCCGGTCTCGTACATCTGCTCGGGCCAGAGCTTGATGGTATCGACGATGATGATGACTGACGGCTTAGGACACTTGCGCGGGTCGAGGCCGAGGTCGCCTACCCCGCGGGTGACGATGTGGCGGATGTATGCCTCCGCTATGCCCGAACGGCTCACCGCTTCCCGGGTAACGCCGGCCAGCTCCTCCTTGTCCATCGGTATGTTCAACCAAACCGCCTTGGCCGAGTCATAGAGGCGGTCGAGGTGCTCCTCCAGGCGGAAGATCCTACCGCCGTAGACCCGAATCCCTTCGAAAACCCCGTCGCCATACAGGAAACCGTGATCGTAAACCGAGACCGTCGCCGAGCCCCGTTCGCACCACTCGCCATCGATCCAGATGGTTGGGCTTCCCGAACTCTGGGGCGGCACACTCGTCTTGGTCCTGGCGGGGGCTGTCATGATGTCGAATGTAAGTAGCCCGTGGGCTACGAGCTATGGGGCCCGCCCCCCTCGGTAGTGCCGTCGGGAAGTGGTACCGGGCCCTGAACCCCGAGTACTGTGCCAGCCGGAACTGGTGGCGGGTAGGTCGAACGCAGGAGCTCATACACCCGTGCCGCCACCATCATCCCGGTGATCGGAGCCACCCAGTAGATCCAGTGCTCTTGCCAGAGGTTTCCGGCCAGTGCGGGCCCCAGCGAACGCGCCGGGTTCATGCTCGCACCGGTCACCGGCCCTCCCATGAGAGCGCAAAAGCCCACCGTGATTCCTATCGCCAGCGCCGCAGAGCCGGATGCGACGCGCTCGTCAGTTGCCACCGCCATGATCACGAACATCAGGGCGAACGACAGCAGCCACTCGATGGCAAACGCGGATGCTGGAGAAACCCGGGGCAATGTGGCACCCAGTCCGCCGGCCGATCCGAAGATGCCGCGCAACGCGTAAGACGCAGCAACTGCTCCGCTGCACTGGGCCAGGATGTAGGGAAGCACCTCACCGGCTGGAAATCTCCGCGCCCACCAGAAGCCGAGCGTCACCGCGGGATTGATGTGCGCCCCCGAGAGGTGTCCGATCGCATGGATCATGGCTGTCACCACAAAGGCAAACGCGAGGGCAATGCCCACCGAGCCCAGCTGGCCTCCGCTATAGGCGTTTACCGTCGCCGCTCCCGGCCCGATCAGGACGAGGAAAAAAGTGCCCAGCGCTTCGGCAGCAGCTCGCCGGATACTGAAGGAGGCACGCATTACGACCGCGAGTGGAGACCCGCAGAGGTGGGGCGGCCGCCGGTTCGCAGATATTCGGCAAAGTCTCCCGGCAGGCCGCTCTCCTGAATCCCTCGCATGGTCCGCTCGACGTCGTACTCGACCCGGACGTTCTGTACGCCTACTACACCGGAGCCGGTCGTGAGCAGCACATAGCCCGCGCGCCAGTCGCCGTCTTTGGGCCGCCCCACGCTTCCAGTGTTGACCAGGTGGATGCCGCCGACCTCACGATGCCAGGAGATATGAGTGTGCCCAAAGACGATCACGTCACCCGCCTTGGCTCCGGCCAGGGCCGCCATCTTCAGACAGAAGTCGTCGGGGCGATCTTCCGTCCAGTACAGCGTGTTAAACGTGGGAGTGCCATGCACCAGGATTACCCGCGGGCCGGAGACGTGGCCGCCGCCCGGCAGCAGGTCGATGCGGAAGGGGAGTCCCGCCAGAAACGCTTTCGTTTCCGGAGAGACGTGCTGCCGTGTCCAGGAGTAACTGATATGGCTAAGCTCTTCCTGCTTCGGGTCCTCGTAGCGGCAGCCACAGTGCTTGTAGTCGGCCCCGACCGTAGAGTCGTAATTCCCCGCTACACCTGAGATTTTTCCGTCACGAACGAGCGCCACCGTCTCGTTGGGCCAGGGCGCGTACCCGACGAGATCGCCCAGGTGATAGGTGGCTCCCACGTCGAGCTTCCGCCCAACATCATCCAGCACCGCCTCCAGCGCCGGAAGGTTGGCGTGAATATCGGATATCAGAGCGTACTTCATGGCGCGAATAACTCCTAACGCGGCTTGTGGGCCCGTACGAATGCGCCCATGACACAGCCGCTCACCTCCCGAGCCAGCACTTCGGTGTCCAGTCCCGAAGCCGTCAGAAACGCTTTCGCATCCTCGAACTGGTAAATCCGGGTGGGCTCGATCCCGATCTCCTCGAACCCGGCCTGCTGCAGGTTCTGGTGATACTCCTCTTCCGTGAGTGCTCCCGCCACGCACCCAACCCAGAGCTCCATACTCCGGCGAATTTCCGATGGAATCTCCCCCCGGATAACCACGTCCGACACCGCGAGGCGCCCACCGGGCTTCAGCACCCGGAATGCTTCCGCGATAGCCCGGCTCTTATCCGGGGAGAGGTTGATCACGCAGTTGGAGATGATCACGTCCACCGAGTTGTCGGGGAGCGGGATGGCTTCGATCTCGCCCTTCAGGAACTCGACGTTCCCGATGCCGGCACGGCGCTGGTTCTCCCGGGCCAGAGCGAGCATCTCATCGGTCATGTCGAGACCGTATGCCTTGCCGGTGGCACCCACCCGCCCCGCCGAGAGCAGCACGTCGATACCGCCGCCCGAGCCCAGGTCCAGTACGATCTCTCCCTCGTGCAGCTCGGCGAGTGCGGTCGGGTTGCCGCACCCAAGCGATGCCAGCACCGCCTCCACCGGCAAAGTTGCGGTCTCCGCCTCGGTGTAGAGGTTGGAGCTGATGGGATCTTCCGAGCCGCCGCAGCAGCTGGTCGAGCAGCAGGAGGTCTTTTCTCCCGTGGTAACCCGTAGCGCCGCCTGGCCGTATCGCTCGCGAACCGCCGACTTCACGTCTTCAGCCACTGTGCCCTCCTTTATCAAGTTTTGTTGATGTGTCAACCAAAAAAACTCAGCAACAGCCGGTCTTACGTTCCGCCGCCGACGGCGCCGACGCGAGGCCGTCGATCATTTCGGCCACTTGGACCAACGCCCCAGGGTTGAGCGTGTAGTACATCCAGCGCCCCTCCCGCCGGTCGAACACCAGACCGGCCTCTTTCAGCACCTTCAGGTGAAACGACAACCGGGACTGGGCCGCGTCCAGTGCGTCGGTCAAATCGCAGACGCAGCGCTCCCCGAAGCGAAGCCGCTGGAGAATCGAGAGCCGGGTGCCGTCGGAAAGGGCGTGAAAGAGGGCCGCGGCGCGATCGGTACCCGATGGGGTTAGTATGGCCATAGACTGAATATATCAACAACGATTGATGTGTCAACAGGCAAAGATCATGGACGACGTCTGGCCGGAGCTTCCCCTTGACTCATGGCGGGACACTTACGCCACGCTCCACATGTGGACCCAGATCGTAGGCAAAACCCGTTTGGCACTGGCTCCCCGGGAGAATCACTGGTGGCAGGTGGCGCAGTACGTTAACTCGCGAGGACTCACCACCTCATCCATTCCGCTGGGACATCGCACATTCGAAGTTCAGTTCGACTTTCTCGACCACAGACTGTCGATTACCACCAGCGATGGAGCCACGGCAGCACTTCTGGAGTCTCGCTCGGTGGCTGAGTTCTACTCGGCATACCTGGAATTGCTGCGTTCCCTGAAGCTCGAAGTGAAGATCTGGCCGGTTCCCGTCGAGGTCGAGGGGGCGATACGCTTCCCGGACGACCGTACCCATGCGTCCTACGATGCCGAGTGGGCCAGCCGGCTGTGGCGCCTGCTGGTTCAGGCCGATCGCGTGCTCAAGCGATTCCGAAGCCGGTTCGTGGGTAAGGCCAGTCCGGTACACTTCTTCTGGGGCAGCTTCGACATGGCCGCCACCCGGTTCTCCGGCCGCCTTGCACCTCCGCATCCGGGCGGCGCCCCGAATCTGGGTAGCTGGGTCATGCAGGAGGCCTACTCGCACGAGTGTAGCAGCGCCGGCTTCTGGCCCGGTGGCGGGCCGATTCTCCAGCCGGTGTTTTACTCCTATGCCTATCCCGAGCCGTAAGGGTACCGTAGTTACCCGGTCGAGCCTGCGGCCGCAGTCTACAGCGAGGAGATGCACGAGTTTGTGCTTCCGTACGACGCGGTGCGAACCTCGGCGTCACCGGACGGACCCTGCTCGGCTTTCTTCAGACCACCTATGCCGCGGCCGCCGACCTCGGTGGCTGGGACCGCGCCGCACTGGAGCGCCGGTAGGCGGGAAGGTGGGAGCGGGGAAGCGGGAAGAGGGAAGCGGGAAGCGGGAAGCGGGAAGCGGGAAGGCATGAAGGTATGTAGAGAACCAAACTGTCCTGTGATGTGTTATCACCCATTGGTTGTAGATCGACCAAGACGACGACTCCTATCCTAACGGAGACCGACACATGACCTATCCCGCAACCGCCACCGCCGACACCTCGCGCCTGTCAGCCGCGCTCGCCATCCTGCGCCTGGTGGTAGGGATCATCTTCGTCGCCCACGGTGCCCAGAAGATTTTCGTTTACGGCTTTGCCGGTGTCGCCGGGGCGTTCGGTCAGATGGGGGTGCCGCTCCCCGGTATCGTGGGCCCTGGCATCGCCCTGCTGGAGTTCCTCGGTGGTATCGCGCTGATTCTGGGGCTCTTCACCCGGCCAGTCGCCGTCCTGCTGGCGTGCGACATGATCGGGGCAATTCTGCTGGTTCATTTGAAGAACGGCTTCTTCTTGCCGGATGGCATCGAGTTCACCCTCGCGCTACTGGGTGCTTCGCTGGCGCTGGCACTGGCAGGCCCGGGAGATTACTCCCTCGATCGGGAAATGGCCCGCCGCAAAGGTGAGGCCCGAAGTGTCGCTCGATAGCACTATCACCGGCCTGCATCACATCACGGTAATAGCCGGAGACGCTCAGGAAAATCTGGACTTCTATTCCGGGGTTCTGGGCATGCGGCTGGTAAAGAAGACGGTCAACCAGGACGCTCCGGATACTTACCACCTCTTTTATGCCGACGGGGCCGCGCATGCCGGCACCGATCTGACATTCTTTCCCTGGCCGGGTGCGGCGCCAGGCAGGATCGGCACGGGTCTCACCGTGGAAGTGGCTCTCGCCGTTCCTTCCGGAAGCCTGGCATATTGGGCCGACCGCCTGGAGCAGCACGGTATCCAGCCAGGAAAGCCGGGGGTGCGCTTCGGCGAGCGGTTGCTCACCTTTGCCGACCCCCATGGACTCGAGCTGGCGCTGATCGAGACGAGCGACTCTCGCGAGTTCACTCCCTGGCCCAGGAGTCCGGTGCCTGAACCGCATCAGGTGCGTGGGCTGCACGCCGTGCGGCTCCTGGAACGCAGCGCGGCGGCCACGGTTGATTTCCTCAGGGCCACGTTGGGTTTCGAGGAGATCGGCCAGGAAGATGGGTGGCGCCGCCTGGCGCTTCCCGGCACGCGCTCGGGACGGGTTCTGGATCTCAAGGAAGCTCCCGCCGAGCGGCAAGGGACCTGGGGCACCGGCAGCGTACACCACATCGCCTGGCGGGTGCCGGACGACGCAACCGAGCTTGCAGTCCAGCGCCGGCTCGGCTCCGCCGGCCGGCGTCCCACCGAGGTGGTAGACCGGTTCTGGTTCAAGTCGGTCTACTTCAAGGAGCCGGGCGGTGCTCTGTTCGAGATCGCCACCGATGGGCCGGGCTTCGGCGTGGACGAGGCCCTGGACCAGCTGGGAGCACGACTGGTTCTACCCCCATGGCTGGAGCCCGAGAGAGGCGCCATCGAGTCGAGCCTGCCGCCACTCCGGCAGCCCGAATCGATCGCCCCCGCCTCCAGGCGCTAGTCGCTCGCCGAGCGTGGCCGGCCTTCCGGAAGAGGGGTAACGGTGAAGGGGCCGCATCAGGGTCAGCCGATCGGCACCGCTGGAGCGCCGTTGCATAGGGCACGAGGCGCTATGGTGATGCTGCACGGGCGGGGCGCCACTGCTGGAAGCATCCTGACGCTGGTGACCGCACTCGACGCGCCTGATTGGGCCTACCTGGCGCCGGCGGCTGGGGGCAACAGTTGGTGGCCGCAGAGCTTTCTGGCTCCAATTCCGAGCAACGAGCCCGGCATCTCCTCGGCCATGCAGGCGGTGGAAGATGTACTGTCCGATGTCGCAGCCGGCGGCATACCCGCCGAGCGCACCGTGCTGCTGGGCTTCTCGCAGGGCGCCTGCCTTGCAGCTGAGTTCGCGGCCCGTCATGCGAAGCGATACGGTGGAGTGGTGAGTCTTAGCGGCGGCCTGATCGGACCGGACGAAACCCCGCGCGAATACGCGGGGTCACTGGAGGGTACCGCGGTGTTCCTCGGGTGTAGCGACGTCGACTCGCACATCCCGGCGGAGCGGGTGCGCCTGTCGGCGGCGGTGCTGGATAAGCTCGGTGGCCGGGTGACGATCCGGCTCTATCCGGGCATGGGCCACACCATCATCGAAGATGAGCTGGCCGCCGTCCGAACCATCATGGAGCTGCGGGAGTAACCCGCAAAACCTGTCCCTCGTCCTCGTCGGTCAGCAGGTAGAGCTCTCCTTTGAGACCCTGCTGCACGTCGCGAATGCGCTTTCCCAGGCCGCCGAGATAGCGCTCCTCGCGGGCGACTTTCCCGTCCTGCAGTGTGAGCCGCACCAGACGTCCCGGCTGCATCGAACCGATTAAGACGCTGCCCTTCCAGTCGGGAAAGGCGTCGCCGGTGTAGAAAACCATGCCCGAGGGCGCGATCACTGGATCCCAGTAGTAGACCGGCTGCTCCAGCCCGGGCTTCACGCTACCTTCGCCGATCTTCGCGCCCGAGTAGTCGATGCCGTAGGTGATGATGGGCCAGCCATAGTTTTTTCCGGCCTCAGGATGGTTCAGCTCGTCACCCCCGCGGGCCCCGTGCTCCACAGTCCAGAGCTGCCCGGTCTCGGGATGGAGAGCTGCCGCCTGGACGTTCCGATGCCCGTACGACCAGATCTCGGGACGCGCGTCAGTCTGACCGGCAAAGGGATTGTCTCGAGGCACCGACCCATCGGAATTGATGCGCACGATCTTGCCCAGGCCGGAAGCCAGGTTCTGCGCCTGATCCCGATAGTCGAAGCGGTCGCCCTGGGTTACAAAGAGCGCGCCGTCCCGGGCGAACACCAGGCGCGAGCCGAAATGATTCGACCCCTTCACCTTCGGCTGCTGCCGGTAGATGACCCGGACATTCTCCAGGCCCGAAGCCCCGAGACGGCCCCGAGCCACGGCGGTTCCGGCCAAACCGTCTTCCCCCGGCTCGGCATACGACAGGTACACCAGCGGGTTGTCGGAGAAGCGGGGGTCGAGTGCTATGTCCAGCAGGCCACCGTGGCCCTCGGCCAGAACCTTGGGGACACCACCGAGCGGCTTCGACAGCCGTCCGTCCTGCTCGACGATGCGGACCCGGCCGGATCGCTCGGTAACCAGCAGCCGGCCATCGGGCAGCACCGCGACGCCCCAGGGGTGCTCCAATCCCCGGGCCACCGTATCCACCCTGAGCACCCCCTTCAGCGATTCGGGCGCGGGGGAACGGGGTGCGGGGCCCGGGGGCGGCTTCTGGGCGGTGCACTGAGTGAGCGCCGGAGTACCAGCAGCGACGGTGGCCAGCAATGCGATTCTCAAAAGTTTACTCGACATCGACACCTCAAAAGAGCGGATCACGTTGACTCCCTGACTCCCGACTCCCGACTCCCGCATACTAACAGCCTTTCGCCAGCTGTCGGGCTCCCGCTTCCGCCTGCGCCCGATCGGTGTAACTTGGAGTCTGACGAGGCTGTTCTCTGATGGATTAACCGCCTTCCTCGTGGGGAGGGCTCCCGGCCGCACTGTGGCCCTGGAGTCGTCATGCCCACGAGCTCCCACCCCAAACCGTCCGACCTCCGCCGGGCCGCCGGCCTCCCTCACATCAATCCCCTGGTGTTAGTCAGCCGGACGGATCCGTTCGACAACCCCGACTGGCTATTCGAGCCCAAGTACGATGGATTCCGGGGCATCCTCTACACCTCCAGTCTGGGCTGCGAGATACGCTCGCGGCGAGACTTTCAGTTCGACCGTTTCGGCGATCTCTGCAACCGGATCGCCGGCGTACTGGGCCAGCGAGAGGCAATTCTCGACGGCGAAATCGTCGCCCTCAACCGGCAGGGAAAGCCGGTTTTCCGCGACCTCATCCGGGGCCAGGGCTTCATAGCCTTTGCGGCGTTCGACCTGTTGTGGCTCGATGGCACCGATCTTCGGTCCCAGCCTCTGGCTGAGCGGAAGCGACTGCTGGGTGATCTCCTCCCGGAAGACACCGGCCCGCTTTACAAGATTCTGACTTTAGAGGAGCACGGGCGGGCACTATTCAGCGCCATCAAGAAGATGGATCTGGAGGGGATCGTGGCAAAACGGAAGGCCGATCCCTACACCCCGGCTACCCAGTGGTCCAAGATCAAGAATCCGGGCTACAGCCAGGGTGAGGGAAGAGGTGACCTGTTCCGGCCGCGAGAGCGGAGGCGGGCGGAGCGGGTAACCGAGTGAGCTTAACTACCGGTATCGTGGTGTGGACTATCCACTGGCTTTGACTCGGGCGACCCGCGCTGCCGCAGGAAAATCGAAAGCATAACCATCGCCCCGATGGCCAGGAACTCGCTCTGCCAGTTCTGGAAGGACTCGAACCAGAACCGAGAGGTCCCGGCGTACTGCAAAACCGATAGCTGCTCTGACTCTCCGTGCGCCGCCTGTTCCTCGTTATACTCGCCGGCCCCCGCCAGGGCATGCAACGCTATACTGATCAGGAAAAGCAGCAGAAATGCCAGCGAGAGCGAGTTCACATAGAGCTTGAGGACCAACCCTCCCCGCTGGACTGGCCAGGGCGCATCCCGCTTTTTGCTTTAACGTGGGTCGCGGTCTACCGGCTCGGGCTCGTCGGGATCCTTCGACTCGGAGGAGCCTCTCTGGAACAGTAACGCGGTGAGGATTACATACCCGAACATCTGGAAAAACTCGCTCTCCCAGTTCTCCGCTGTCGCTTCCCAGAAGTGATCACTTTGAAGGTAGTTGGAGTACGAAAGCTCCGGCTGGTTGTGCTCCCGTTGTTCGCTATTGAACTGCCGGTTTCCGGTAACGCTCTGGCCAACCCAGAATACCAGGAATAAGGCCATCAGTACGATCGACAGGGCCGTTATCTCGAAGTGTGCGGTTCATACCTCCTCCCGGTTAGAGGCCGATGTCGCCCGAGCTGCGCAATCTCGGTGTCTTCGCAGCAGAGAATGGAAGACAGCAAACCAAAAATCAGCCGACCTGCTTCCATACCTCCCGCAGAAGCTTCCTGGTGCTCTTTTGGCTGAGCCGCTCGAGCGCCTCATCCAATCCGCACCAGCGTCTGGCCCGGCCATCCTCCGGCGGTCCTGCCTCGCGGGTAAACTCAGCCAGGAAATAGTCGACCCGCGCCCTGGCGCCCAGGAATCCGTACTCGAGCACCCCCGCTGGTCCGACCAGCTTGCCAACCACACCCC
>JACCRS010000068.1 GCA_013813435.1 Gemmatimonadales bacterium | reverse complement strand
CCGCGACTCCCGAGCCCAAGGCCTGCACGATAGCGGCCACTGCCGGGCCGGCGTCCGCACCGCGCGCGACGACGGTCACCGTGTCGCCGCCGATCACCTCGAGGGTCATGATGGACACCACACTTCGGGCGTTGGCTTCGCGGTCTCCCTTGAGCAGTCGTATCTCGGAGGTGAAGCGGCGCGCCGCCGCCGCGACCGTCGCGGCCGGACGCGCGTGCAGTCCCGTCCCGCTCGCGATCTCGATCGGAGCCGACTCCACCCGCTCCCCCTGCGACTGCGTCGATGGCTCCGGGCCGCCCGCTCTGATGCGCAGGTCAAGGAGTACGTCGTGCCCCGCGGTTACCCGGCGAGTCTGCCCCGAGCCAGCGAGCGAGGGGGCCCGGCTCTGCATCGCCAGGACGCGCTCCATGTTCGTCACCAGCACTGGGGTGATCAGGCTTCGCGCGTGCGTTGCGACGTAGTCCGCGTCGAAGGTCAGCATCAGGTCGCCCGCTCGGACCTCATCGCCCGCCTTCACCCGGGGATCGAAGCCCTTCCCGTTCAGCTTCACCGTATCGAGCCCGACGTGGATGAGGATCTCCAGCCCCGAAGCGGAGAGTGTGAGCGCGTGTCCGGCACGGTGGACGTGAAGCACCCGCGCGTCGCAGGGGGCAACGACGTGCTGGTCGAGCGGCTCCAGCGCCAGACCGTCGCCTGCCAGCCGTTGCGCGAACGCCGGATCGGGAACCTGATCCAGCGGGACCACGATGCCGGAGAGTGGCGCGAGCAACGTCAGGCTGCTCGAGGTGTCGGAGAGGGCAGCGATACTGCGGTTGGATGTCAGGAACGGGCCCCTGAGGAGGCGTGGAAGTGCTGCATCACTCTCGTATACTGGCGCAGGAAGGGCGGCGGCGCCAGCCGTCGAACTGAAGGCGTACGAGCCGCCGGATGGTCTCTTTACTCCGCCGAAGCTGCCGGCCGGACCGCCGGTTCCGCAGGCGCCCGGAATATCCGCCGCCAGAGCTTCTCGGTCATCCAGGTGCGGAAATTGTCCAGGATCTCGTAGACCGTAGGAATCACCAGTAGCGTAAGCAGCGTAGAGGTGATCACGCCGCCGATCACCGCCCGCCCCAGCGGTGCCCGGAAGTCGGCCCCCTCTCCCCGGCCCAGCGCCACCGGAATCATTCCCGCGATCAGCGCGATCGTGGTCATCATGATGGGCCGGAGCCGGATGCGGCCCGCCTCGATCAGCGCTTCGCGAAGCGGGGTGCCCCGCTCGTGGGCCCACTTGGCAAAGTCGATGAGCAGGATCGCGTTCTTCGCCACGATCCCCATGAGCAGGATCACTCCGATCAGGCTCATGATATTGAGGGTGTCGTTGGTGATCAGCAGCGCCAGCACCACGCCGATCAACGAAAGCGGCAGCGACACCAGGATGGCCAACGGGTCGAGGAACGAGCCGAACTGCACCACCAGAATCAGATACATCAGCAGCACGGCGGCGCCGAGCGCGGTGAAGATCCGGGTGAAGACCTCCTGCTGGTCGCGGGCCTCGCCGCCCTGCGTGATCCGATACCCCGGCGGAAGCTGCAGCTGGTCGAGCCGCAGGTTGATGTCCTGAGTTACTTCGGTGAGCGAGCGGCCCTGGACGTTGGCCTGCACGTTCACTACCGGGTCGCGGTTCAGGTGATTGATCTGTGCCGGGCCAACACCCTGCCTGATCGAGGCAACCTGGCCCAGCGGTAACGTTACCGGCCTCCCGTCGGCGTCCGAAATCACCAGCGGCAGGCGCTCCAGGTCGACCACCCGGGCCCGTGCCTCGGGCGCCAGACGCACGGTGACGTCGCGCGTCTCTCCCGTCGGATCCACCCAGTCGCCGGCGTCGATGCCGGCAAACGCCGGCCGCAGCGACTGAGCCACGTCGGCAACCGTGACTCCAAGCGAGCCGGCCAGCCCGCGCTTGAGATCAACAATCAGCTCCGGCCGCTCGCCCCGGGTGGAGAGCCCCACGTCGGTTGCGCCCGGAACCTGGCGCACTTCCTCCGCCGCCCTCGTGGCCAGCCGGGTGAGCACCGCCGGATCCTCGCCCCGCATCTCGATCTGGATCTGCTTGAGGGCGCCGCCGAAGCCGCTGGTGAACACCGACACGCTGGCGCCGCCCACTCGAGCCAGCTCTTTCCGAAGTACCTCGCCCAGGCCGTCCTGACTGAGGGCTCGCTCGTTCTTGGGAATCAGACGCACATAGATGAGCGCCTGGTCTACCCCCGGTGCCCGGAGCGGGATCGGCGTGCCGATAGCGGTATAGGTGTACGCCACCTCGGGGTGCTCCCGGGCAATGCGCGCCACCTCTTCGGTCTTGACACGGGTGTACTCCAGATTGGATCCGGGAGGTGTCTCCACGATGACGCTGATCTCGCTCCGGTCGCTCACCGGGATGAATCCTGCGCCACCGAACAAAGCCTGCAGGGCGATCGCACCGGCAAACGAGCCGACCGCCAGCAGCACCATGGCCAGCCGGTGGTCCAGCGCCCAGGCGATGAGCCGGGTATAGCGCTCCGTCTGACGATCGAACCAGCGGTTAAACCGATCGATGGCTCGGGCGACGGGGTTCCGCCGCTCGTGGGACTCGATCTGCGGATCGGGCCAGTAGGCCGAGAGCATCGGGTCGAGCGAGAAGCTCACGAACAGCGACACCAGCACGGCGCAGGCGATGGTCAGGGCGAATGGCTTGAACCACTGGCCGGCGATGCCGTACATGAATCCCACCGGCACGAAAACGGCGACGATCGAGAACGTGGTGGCCGCCACCGCCAGGCCGATCTCGTCGGTTCCCTCCAGCGAGGCCCGCACGTGATCCTTCCCCATCTCGATGTGGCGCACGATGTTCTCGCGCACCACGATAGCGTCGTCGATCAGGATGCCGATCGAGAGCGAAAGGCCCAGCAGCGACATGGTGTTCAGGGTAAAGCCGAACGCCTGCACCGCGATGAAGCTGGCCAGCACCGACACCGGCAGGGCCAGCCCGGTGATAACGGTCGAGCGCCAGGAATTGAGGAACAGGAAGACCACCAGCACCGTGAGCAGGGCGCCCTCGATCAGCGCCTCCTGAACGTTGGCCACCGCCCGGCTCACCCGCTGCCCCGCGTCCTGCACTATCTCCAGCTTCACGCCCGCCGGCATGGTGGCTTGAAGCTCAACCACGCGATTCCGGATCAGGTCGCTCACATAGGTGGTGCTGTAGCCCTTCGATTTTATGACTTCGATGCCAACGGCTTCGCGTCCATTGTACAGCGCCAGCGTGCGCGGCTCCTCGGTCCCGTCGTACACCTTGGCCAGCTGGCCCAGCAGTATCGACTGGCCGCCGCGCTCGGTCACCACCAGCTTGGCGAAATCCTCAGCTCCTTCGGGCCGGCCGCGGAGCCGGATCGTTCTCTCTTCCATCGGGCCGTTCAGCCGGCCTACCGGCGCCGCCAGGTTCTGCGCCTGGAGCGCCCGCACCACCTGCGAAACGCTCACACCCACGGCCTCCAGCGCCGCGGGCTGGAGCTCCACCGTCATCTCCCGCTCGATTCCTCCCACCACGCTCACCTGAGCCACACCCGAGATCGATCGCAGCGCCCGGGTGACACCCGGGTCGGCCAGACGGCTGAGCGTAGTTGCGGGAACCGAGCCCGAGGTGAGGGTCATCGTGATCACCGGCTCCTCCGATGGATCGAACCGGGTCAGCACCGGCTCCTCCATCTCGGGCGGCAGATCGGCTCGCTCGGTCGAGATGGCGTCTCTGATGTCCTGCGAGGCCTGCTGAATCGGCTTCTCGAACTCGAAGAAGACGGTGCAGCTTGCCAGGCCATCGATGCCGGAGCAGGTAGACTTCTCCCCGTCCACGCCGCTGATGCCGAAGATGGCGTCTTCCACCGGCTCGATGATCTCTCGGGTAACCTCCGACGGCGATGCGCCGGGATAGGCGATGGTAACCCCGATGACCGGCTGCTGAATGTCGGGAAACTCATCGGTGTGGAGATTGATCAGAGAGAAGATCCCGAACACCACCAGCGCCACCATGGCGGTGACGGTGACGATCGGACGGCGGATGGCAAAATCGGAGATGAACATCAGCGGCTCACATCCTCTTCGCCGACCCGGACCTTGGCCCCCTCGAGCACGCCTTGGGCTGAGCCAAGCAGCACCGTGTCGCCGGCAGCTACTCCGGACGCTATTTCCACCAGGTCGGTCGATTCATCCCGCACTCCGAGCCGCACCGGCAGGTGCTTCACCCGGCCGCCCTTTATCACGTGCAGCAGCGGCGCGGTGCCCCGCTGGTCCACCGCCGCCAGCGGAACTCCAATCGCCTTGCGCGCGTCGGTGGCCACCCGCCCCTCGGCGAAGAGGCCGGCCACCAGCGACTGCCGCTCGTTGGGAATGGCAACGTAGATGCGGACCTGCCCGGTGGCGGGGTCCACCGAGGGGTTGATCCGCTCGATGCGGCCGGTAAACCGCCGCTCATAGCCGCTGACCTCGAACTCTACCGGCATGCCCGCCCTGAGGCGGTCAATCTCGGCCGCGGGAACCGAGGCCTCCAGCCGCAGGCTGCCGAGATCCACGATCCGGAACAGCTCGGCCCCTACCTGGACCACATCGCCGGCATCGGCTTCGCGCTCGCTCACCGCGCCGCTGATCGGCGCCCGCACCACCGTCTGCGCCAGCTGCTTCTCGGCAGACGCTAGCCGGGCCCGCGCGTCCGCCAGCATTCCCTCGGCGTTGGTGGCATTCAGCTGGGCGGTTTCCAGATCGCGCTCCGGCAGCGCTCCGGCTTTAGCCAGGCGGCTGGAGCGTTCCTGGTTGCGCTGGGCATTCTGCAGCGAAGACTCCGCGCTTCGTACCGCTGACTTGGCCGAGAGATAACCGTCGCGCACGGCGGTGTCGTCCAGCCGGGCCAGCACAGCCCCGCGGCGCACCCGCTGTCCCTCTTCGGCAAAGGTTCGCTGCACCGGTCCGCCGATCTCCGCCCGAACCCGAGCCTCGGTCCGGGGTTGTAGCGAGCCCGAGATAGCCGGGCCACTCCGGAGTTCAGTCACCTGCGCCAGGGTAATGTTTTCCCGGCCCACTGTCACCGTCGGCACTTCCGCCATACCTGTTTCACTCGCCGGGTCGGCCTCCCCGTCCTTGCATGCGGAGACGACCAGCGTGAGTGCGGCTAAGTACCTTATCTGCTTCATTGACCTGCTGCCCCCGTTTGATTGGTTCCGGTAAAGTCGGTCTCTGCGCTTTGCGGTATCGGCGGCTGGTAGACCGGCGCACCGGTGCTGGAGCCAGCCGCTCCGCCCGCGGGTGCACCGCCCGCCGGTGGCGCCGCGGCCGGCAACGCCAAGGGCAACGCGGGCAGCAGCAGCACCCGCACCTTGGCCACCTGTAGATCGCGCGCGGCTCGCGCCCGGCTCGCCTGAGCCTGCTGCAGCTGGATTCGCGAATCCAGCAGCTCGGTCTGGGTCGAGATCCCCTCGCGATAGCGCAGCTCGGCAATGCCGTAGGCGCGCGCCGCCTGCTCCACCGTACCAGCACTCGCCTGCCAGCCGGCCTCCGCCGCCTCCATCTGGATAGCGGCACTGCGGGCGTCCACCTGCGCCAGCTCCCGCGACTGCTGCAGCCGCAGCTCGGCTTCGGTGAGGTTGGCCCGGGCCGCCCTGACCTCGCCGCCGATACGCCCGCCAGTGAAGATCGGGAGTTGGAGTGCGAGCGAGACGGTCCAGTCGGACACGTAGTCGGCACCGAAGGGGGAGAGCTCATCGGGAAAGGCCAGCTGAGCATACTGCGACGAGAGCGCCAGCTGGGGCAGCCGCTGGCCCCGGGCTACCCGTAGCAGCCCACGCTGAGCTTCCACCGCTTCCGCCGCCTGGCGCACCGGGGCTCGTGCCGAGGTAGCAGTGTCTCCCGGGGTATCGACCAGTGCGGTGAGTCGGGGCGAGCCCACCAGCGAGGTGTCGCCCAGCTCGGTGGTGAGCTCCACCGGTCGATCCAGCGGAAAATCGAGCAGGGCTTTAAGCCGGTAGTACGCCAGGTCGCGGTCAGCGCGACGCTGTATCACGATCGGCCGCTGATTGTCTCGCGTCACCCGGGCCCGGAGCAGATCGAACTCTGAGAGATTACCGACCTCTCGCGCCAGCTGGGTTTGACTCAGAGTCGTGTCAGCCTGCTGCAGCGTGGCCTGCGCGATGGCCAGGAGCCGGTCGGATAGAGTGGCGTCGTAGTAGGCGGACGTCACATCGAGCAGCAGCTGGGCCCGGGCCGAGGTCAGCCCTACCGCGGCGCTCCGGACCCCGGCACCGGCCGCCTGCGCCCGGCCGCTCACCTGCCCACCGCTGAACAGCACCTGCAATGCCGATAAGCCGAACCGGTAGGTGTTCTCCCGTCCGAACGGCAGGTTGCGGAAGCTCGCAAACGGATCGGCCGCGCCGGCGCACTCGACCGCCCGTTCCAGCGAGTCGAGCCGCTGCTCCACCGGCAGACCCGGCCGCGGCACGAACTGGCTGCAGACCGGAGCCGGACCGGTGGTATCGCTGCCCGAGCTCAGACCCGAGAACTGACTCTCGAGAGTGCGTTGATAGGAGGCGGACCCGCTGAGCTGCGGAAAGTAGGAGCTCCGGGCCTGCTGTCGCTCGCCTTCGGCACGGCTGAGTCCGGCCCGCGCGATTCCCACCGTCTCACTTCGCTTCTCGGCGATCTCCAGCGCCTCCGAGAGCGTCACCACCCTGGTCTGCTGACGTTCCTGACCGTCTAGCAGTGCGATATTCCAAAACAACAGCAACC
>JACCRS010000162.1 GCA_013813435.1 Gemmatimonadales bacterium | reverse complement strand
GCTTTATCCTGCGGCAACGGCGGAAGTTACGCCCTAGCTAGCGGCCCGCGCCGTGACACTTCTTGTACTTCTTTCCCGAGCCGCAGGGGCAGGGGTCGTTCCGCCCGGCTTCGGGAACGGCGGCCGTGGCGCGTCCGACCGGACCGAGCGAGCTATTGATTCCCGGGGCCACCGGCGGGGGTGCGGCGACTCGTCTTGAGGAAGCAGCGAAGAGATCGTCCGATCCGGTTGGCACCGGCGCAGCCGGCGCGGGAGGTGGCGCCCGGCGGGCCCGGGGTTCCGGCGGCGGCGGGTCCGCGCTGACCTGTATCTTGAAGAAGCGCTCGGTAAACGTCGACTGGATATCGTGCATGAGATCCTCGAACATCTCGAACGCCTCGCGCTTGTACTCCACCAGTGGGTCTTTCTGGCCCCACGCCCGATACTGAATGGCGTTGCGCAGCTGATCGAGATCGTAGAGGTGGTCCTTCCACCTCTCGTCAAGCACTGATAGCATCACCTGCGACAATACCTGGCTGTCGACATCGGGAAGGCCGATGGTCTTACCGAAATCGCCCAGATACTTGATCTTCCGCTGAAAGGTTTCCTCGCCCTCCGCCCGGGCGGCCTGAGCCATCTTCTCGACCGATGGCGTGGCTGCGGCATCGACCACGGCATCGGCGGTGACGAGGTACTGCATGGTGAGTGCCTCGCGCAGCCCGCCCCGGTCGTATTCCTCGGGGCTGACCGCCCCCACCAGGAACTGATTCACCGCCCGCTCCAGGGCCACCTCGATCATCCGGCGCGCCTCAGCCTTCAGCTCCTCGCCGCGCTCCAGCGCGAAAAGCCGCAATGAATAGATGACCTCCCGCTGCTGGTTCATCACGTCATCGTATTCTAGAAGCCGCTTACGCTGCTGAAAATTTTGCAGCTCGACCCGCTTCTGCGCCTGCTCGATGGCACGGGTGACCAGCCCGCCGGTGATGACTTCGCCCTCCTCGGCCCCACTCTTGTCCATCCAGCGTGCGATGCGGTCCGAGCCGAACAGCCGCATAAGGTCATCTTCCAGCGACAGGAAAAATATGGTCTGTCCCGGATCACCCTGGCGTCCGGATCGCCCCCTGAGCTGGCGGTCGATGCGACGGGATTCGTGCCGTTCGGTTCCGATGATCTGCAGGCCGGCTTCGGCGGCGGTAAGCTCGAGATCCTTGCCCAGTTTGATGTCGGTGCCCCGGCCCGCCATGTTGGTCGCGATCACGATCGCGGATTTCTGGCCTGCGCCGGCCACGATCTCCGCCTCCCGCTGGTGGTACTTGGCGTTGAGCACTTCATGTTTCAGCCCCCGGCGCTTCAGCTGGCGCGACAGCGTCTCGGAGACGTCGACGTTGACCGTGCCGATCAGAATGGGCCAGCCGAGCCCGTGCAGCCGCTCGACCTCAGCCATGATCGCGTCGTGCTTTTCCTTGCGAGTCTTGTAGATCCGGTCGGGCTGGTCCAGTCGGCTGATCGGCCGATGCGTCGGGATCACGTTGACGTCGAGGCCGTATATCTGGTAGAACTCGGTTTCCTCGGTCTCCGCCGTACCGGTCATTCCAGCCAGTTTGTCGTACATTCGGAAGTAGTTCTGGATAGTGATGGTGGCGAAGGTCTGAGTTTCACCTTTGACCTGGACCCCCTCCTTGGCCTCTACCGCCTGGTGCAGTCCATCCGCCCAGCGCCGGCCGGTCATCACCCGCCCGGTGAACTCATCTACGATCATCACCTGGCCATCCTGCACCAGGTAATCAACCTCCTTGTCGTAGAGTACGTGCGCCTGCAGCAGCTTATGGATGATGTGCAGCTTTTCACTCTTTATGGCATAGTCGGACTCGACCCGCCTGCGTTGCTCGATTCTCTCGGCGGCGGAAAGCTCCGGATCCCGATCGATGGCGTGAATCTCTTCCGAGATGTCCGGAACCAGGAACAGACCGGGGTCGTCCGGCGACATGGCCTCTGAGCCACGGTCCGTCAGATGAACCGAATGCCCCTTTTCGTCCAGCACGAAGTAGAGCGTGTCTTCCAGATCGCGCATGCGCTGCTGCTTCATGGGCAGCTTGCGGTCGGCGATAGCGTCGAGCTCCATCCGTTGGACCAGCTGCTTGGTTCCTGTCTCGTTCAGCATCTTGAGCAGCCGCTTGTTCTTGGGCATGCCCAGCCGGCCCTGATAGAGCTTGAGCGCGGCATCGTTCCGGGTCTTGGGATCCTCCAGAAGCTTCTCTGCGTCCGCCAGGAGGGTGTTTACCACCCCGGTCTGCTTGCGAACCAACTCGGCCACCTGCCGGCTGAACTGGGCGTATTTCTCATCGGTTTCATTGCCTACCGGGCCCGAGATGATGAGCGGGGTCCGGGCCTCATCGATGAGGATCGAGTCCACCTCGTCGATGATGGCGTAGGCGTGCTCGCGCTGGACTCGCTGCTCGAGCGAAAACACCATGTTGTCGCGCAGGTAGTCGAAGCCGAACTCATTGTTTGTGCCGTAGGTGATATCGGAGAGGTAGGCGGCGCGACGCTCCGGTGAGGAGGGCTCGGTGTCATCAAGGCAGGCGACATTAAGTCCCAGGTACCGGAACACATGACCCATCCACTGAGAGTCGCGGCGGGCCAGGTAGTTATTGACTGTGACCAGGTGGGCACCCCGTCCGGCCAGGGCATTGAGGTAGAGCGGCAGAGTGGCCACGAGAGTCTTGCCTTCGCCGGTAGCCATCTCGGCGATCTTGCCCTGATGCAGCACCACGCCGCCGATCAGCTGCACGTCGTAGGGCACCATGTCCCAGACCAGCTCGCGTCCGGTTACCTGGACGCTGGTGCCAAGCAGCCGGCGACACGCCTCCCGAACCGTGGCGAAAGCCTCCGGCAATATCTCGTCGAGATTGGCCGCCAACTCCTTTTTGTAGCGCGTCTCCAGTTCCTGGAAGCGGCTCTCCAGCCGATCGCGCTCCGCCGGGTCGGCGCACCCGTGTTTGGCCGCGCGAACCTCATCCAGCTCGGCCTTCAAGGGCCCGGTGCGCTCCGCCAGCCGTTCCCGGAAACGGGTGGTCTGAGCCTTCAGCTCGGTCTCGCCCAGATCCTTGAGCCGCTCCTCGTGGCGATGGATCTGGTCCACCACCGGCTGAATGCGCTTGCGCTCTCGGTCAAACCGGGTACCGAAGACCGCGGTCATCATTGTCTTGATCATTCTGATTCCAAATATAACCCGTGCGCCGCGATGTACTCCGCGACGGCATCAGGCACCCAGTACCGAACCGATTGCCCCTGCCGAGCCCGACGGCGGACTTCGGTGGCTGAGATGTCGACGGCGGGCACGTCTACGACATCGGTGTTCCAGGGCAGGTCCGGAACCCGGTGTCCGGCGCGTCCAAAGACTACAATGCGAGCCAGCTCGGGTAGCCGTTCGGCTTCTCTCCAGGCCGGTAGTTCCGCGGCCGCGTCGGCGCCGAGGAGGAGCACGAACTCCGCTTGGGGCTCGCGCTCCCGCAGATGTCGCAGGGTGTCGACCGTGTAGGATGGCCCCGGCCGGTTCAGTTCACACCGATCCACCGTGAACCACGGGGTCCCCGCCACGGCCAGGGACAGCATCGTCGCGCGATGCTCTGAGGAGGTACGGTGCTGTCCTACCTTGAAGGGCTGTTCGCGGGCGGGAACGAATCGAAGCGAGTCGAGCTTCAGCTTTTCGGCAGCGACCTGTCCCACGATGAGGTGGCCGTGATGCACCGGATCGAAGGACCCGCCGAAGAGGCCGATCATCAGCCGCTCAGGCTCCGCTAGAGTCCGTCGGGCAGACCTCCCCCGCTCCCCGGGCCTTGGGATGGAAACGCCGGATGTAATCACAGGTCTCCTGGACGTCCTCGCGATACCCCAGGGTCCGGTATGCCTGAACCAGCTTGACCAGTGCGTCCGGCGCTACCGCCGACTTGGGATAGTTTGCGATCAGGTCTTTCATATACAGGATGGCTGAATCGAATGCCTTGAGCCGGTAGTAGTACATGGCCGCCCGGTACGTTTTGTAGGCGAACCGTTCGTTCAGCTCGGTGATCTGAAGCTGCGCCCGTTTGGCCGCGTTGCTGCCGGGGTAACGATTGAGCAGCTCCTGATAAGTGGCCAGCGCGGTTTGCCCGTAAGTGGGGTCCAGCTCAGGGCGCCGCCAGAGATCGGCGTAGACATCGCCCACCCGCAGCAGTGCGTCGGGGGCGACGGGATGATTGGGAGTGTCGTCGGAAGCCTTCCGGAACTCTCTCACAGCCTCGAGCTGCCGGTTGCGAGCGAAGTATGCCTCACCGAGCCAATAATGAGCCTGCGTGATGCGCGGATCGCCCGGCCCGAACTCCAGCAGCACCTGCTCCAGCAACTTTTCGGCGTCGCCCCATTCTCCGTGACGTACCGCAGACTCGGCCCTGCTCCAGAGCGAATTGACCGCTTGCGGCGATGCGTTTTCGAGCTGACCGGGCCCAGCGGCCGGGGCAACCGCGGGATCAGCGGGCGCTCGTCCGCCTCCGCACGCTGCCACCAGCACAACGGCACCGGCCCAGAAGCGACTTGTCATTGCAGGATGATGCGAGCGGAATCGAACGGAGCCGATCCGCGGAGATCCTCGAGACGGTCGAGCGCCATTTGAAGAATCGAATCCGTTTGTACCCCATCGGAGACCAACGTCCGATACGCCATCACCCCCGCGAGGGTGTCACCGAGACGAAGCCGGGCATCGCCATATCCTACCAGCGCCCGCCGGCCGACCGTGGTGCTCGAGTCGATGCGGATGGCAGCCCCAAACCACAGCTCCGCATCCCCCGGCCTCCCCATAGCCTCTGCCCGGTGTCCCATCCAGAGGGAGCAGGCGGCTACACCCTCCTCGGCGCGATTGCGGAGCGCGGCGATCCTGGTCCGCCGAACGCCGGCCTGAAACGCGGCCAGGGCCTCACCGCAGCCTGTGGTTTCCCGCAGGGCTGCGCCGTATACCACGAGCAGCGAATCCACCGTTTCCGGATCAGGCGCCACCGCGATAGCGCCGGGGAAAACAGCGACCAGGTCGGTTGCCTCCGCTCCGGGGCGCCGGATCAACTCAAGGGCGTAGCGGCCGATGGATCGGTCAGGCGCGATTGCGCCCATGCCCAGCACGGCCACCTGGAGCCTCTTGCCGTCGCCCACACGCTCTGCCGCCCGGGCCACCGCTTCCAGGCCCTCAGCCGCCTCCGCTGCCCGCGTCGGATCTTCGGCGGCCAGCCTCAGGTACGCCTCCGATGCAACTTCGAGGTTTCTGGTGCGGAGCGCAGCCGCTCCGGCCTTGGCCCATACCCGGGCATCGGGATCGTTCGCCAGCACCTGGCGATACTCGGCCAGAGCCTGAGCGTAGCGCGATTCGCCGTATGCCTGATCGCCCAGGCGCTCGTGATCTCCGGCCTCACCGCAGCCCGCACCCAGAACTAACAGTATCCACGGCGAAGGCAGTTTCAGCTTCACTGACCCGCCCGATTCAGCATCGCGAGGTATGCCTCGACCCTGGCATTTTCGGGACGGCGATTCAGGCATGCCTGCCAGACCGAACGGGCGCCGCCGGCGTCTCCGGACAGATAGTGGGCCAGTCCTAGCGCGGCCTCGGCATCCACAAAGTTGGGTCGCGCTCTAACTACCTGCTCCAATGCTTCTCGCGCTTCCAGGGGACGACCCGCCTCCATAAGGAGCCGCGCCATCCGATAACGCAGATCGTGAAACTCGGGGCCGAGCTCCAGAGCGGTTTCATATTGCTGGATGGCGCGGCTCATCGCCCCGGCCGCGGCGTACGTCTCGCCCAGCTCCGCGTGGCGATTGGCGAGCTGCGCCGCCGCCGGCGCCGGAAGTCCTGCCGCCGGCTTTGCCATGTGATTGGCGGCGCGGCCGAACGCCTCCTGAGCCTCATCGGTCCGACCCAGCTCGTTGAGGACCAGCCCCTGGTGGATCAAGGCCTCGACGTACCGTGGGTTGAGCTCCAGCGCACGATCAAGCTCGTCCAGGGCACGGTCGGCCTGGCCCAGAAGCGAGAGCGATACGCCCAGGAGGTGGTGTACGTCGGCGAACGAGCGCCCGGAGTCCACCACGGACTCCAGCAGGTGCACGGCTCCGTAATAATCCTGCACCACGAATCGCTCCCGGGCCCGGGCCAGCAGGAGCTCAGTCTGCCCGGCCATAGACTTCCCGAAACCATTGAATGAACCGCCGAATGCCCTCCGGGAACGGCGTCTTCGGAGCGTAGCCGAGCATTGCACCGGACTTGGTGAGATCGGCAGCGGTCTGCTGCACGTCACCCGGCTGCATCGGCTCCCACTTGATCTTTGGCTCTACGCCGAGCGCCCGGGCGATCTCCGCTACCATGGCCTCGGTGGGAATGGAACGGTTCCCCCCCAGGTTGAACGTCTCGACCCCAACCGGCGCAGCTGCAGTCCAGGCTATTGCCGCCAGCACTCCTGCTACGATATCGCTGCAGTAGGTGTAGTCGCGGGCCTGAGTTCCATCGCCGAAAAGCGTCAGTGTCTGGCCTTCGGCCATCTTGCGAGCAAAGGAGTGGATTGCCAGATCGGGCCGCTGCCGGGGGCCGTAGACCGTAAAGAAGCGGAGTGATGCCGCCCTGAAATTGTAGATCGGAGCCACGGAGCTCAGAAACAGCTCCCCCGCGCGCTTGGTTGCCGCATAGGGTGAGACGGGCACGATGGCTACCGCATCTTCCCGGAACGGAACGGGGGTGCTGTCACCATACACCGAGGAGGACGAGCCGAAGACGATACGGCCCACACCCGCCTGGCGAGCCGCCTCCAGGACCGCGGCCGTTCCTGTGACGTTGGCTCGAGCATACCCGACCGGATCCGCCAGGGAAGGACGTACCCCCGCCTTCGCCGCCAGGTGGACAATGACCGTCTCGGAGCTGAGGTGGCCACGTAAGGCCGGGACGTCCAGCAGGTCCTGCTCCCGGAACAAGAACCCGGGACGCTGGCCGATCTCAGCCAGGTTCCGCTCCTTAATGGCCCGGGGATAGAACGGATCGAAGTTGTCCAACCCGATGACTTCATTGCCCTGAGCTAGGAGCGCCTCGACCAGATGAGAACCTATGAATCCGGCGGCGCCCGTCACCAGCACCCGAGTCACCTGCTGGCCCGACCGATCCCATGATATTCGAACCCCAGAGCGGCCATTCTCTCCGGATCGTAGAGGTTGCGCCCATCGATCAGCAGCGGCCGGCGGACCAGCTTGCGCACCCGTTCGAAGTCCGGATTGCGGTAGACCAGCCATTCGGTCATGACGATCAGGGCGTCGGCCCCATGCGCCGCACTGTAGGGGTCGGCCGCGTACATAACCCGGTCGCCGAAAATGGTGCGTGCCGAGTCGGTGGCCTTGGGGTCGTGGGTTTGCACCCGAGCACCGGCCGCCAGGAGTCCGTCGATAAGAGGAATGGTGGGGCTCTCTCGCATGTCATCGGTCTCGGCCTTGAATGCCAACCCCCACAGGCCGATGATCTTGCCGCTGAGATCCTGGCCCAGATAGCGCAGCGCCTTCTGAAGCACTACCCGCTTCTGGCATTCGTTGACCTCTTCGACAGCCTTCAGTACGTCCAGTGACAGACCCAGATCGTCTGAGGTGCGGATCAGCGCCTTCACATCCTTGGGGAAGCACGAGCCGCCGTAACCCGGGCCCGGATACAGGAAGGCTCGTCCAATTCGCTGGTCCGATCCGATGCCCAGCCGAACGTTATTGACGTCGGCCCCGACCAGTTCGCAGAACAACGCCACCTGATTCATGAAGGAGATGCGGGTGGCCAGCATGGCGTTAGCCGCGTACTTGGTCACTTCGGCCGACGCGATATCCATGAAGAGCACCCGATTGCCGCCCTGGCGAGTGAAAGGAGCGTACAGCTCGCCCATGACCTCCTTTGCTTCGTCGTCATCCACACCCACCACCACCCGGTCTGGTTTCATGAAGTCGTCGATCGCCGCACCTTCCTTAAGGAACTCCGGATTGGAGCACACGGCGAAAGAGATGTTGGTCTCGGCCTTGACCGCGGCCCGGACCTTCTCCGCCGTGCCAACGGGTACCGTTGATTTCGTGACCACGATCTTGGGTTCATTCATATGGCGTCCAACGTCCCGCGCTACCGTCAGCACGTGCTTCAGGTCGGCCGACCCGTCCTCGCCCGGCGGGGTTCCTACGGCGATGAAGATGACACGAGACTTCCGTATGGCAGCGCCGATGTCGGTGGTGAAGGTGAGCCGTTTATCCTCCTGGTTCCGTTTTACCATCGGCTCGAGGCCCGGCTCGTAAATTGGCACTTCATTCCGCTGCAGCCGCGCGATCTTGTCGGCGTCGAGATCGACGCAGATCACGTCGTTGCCGGTCTCCGCAAAGCAGGCTCCGGCCACGAGGCCGACATATCCGCTTCCGATCACCGCCACGTGCATGTCAAACCTCTTTCGGGATTGCGTTGCGAGTATCGACCACAAGCTTTGCGTTCCGCTTGATCATCCGGTAGTCAACCGACGTGTGGTCGGTGACGACCATGACGCAATCGGCCGCGGCCACGCGGTCGGGTGTCAGATCTACCGATCGGAAGTCGTGGCCATCCTCCCGAAAACGCGGCACATGAGGATCGAAGTAGCTGACCTTGGCGCCCTGCCCCTCGAGCAGGCGAATGATGTCCAGCGCGGGACTCTCGCGGATATCCTCGATGTCCCGCTTATAGGCCACTCCGAGAACCAGGACCGAAGCGCCCTGCACCGCCTTCCCCTGGCTATTGAGCGCCTCCGAAACCTTGCGAACCCAGAACAGCGGCATCTCGGTGTTCAGTTCGCCCGCAAGATCGATGAAGCGGGTCTTGTAGTTTAGTCCCCGCATCTTCCAGGCAAGATAGTGAGGGTCGATGGGAATGCAGTGGCCGCCAAGCCCTGGGCCCGGGAGAAACTTCATGAAGCCGAATGGCTTCGTGGCAGCGGCTTCGATTACCTCCCATACGTTGACCCCAAGTTTGTCGCAGACGATGGCCATCTCGTTCACCAGACCGATATTGACGCTACGGAAGGTGTTCTCCAGGAGCTTGACCAACTCCGCCGCTTCGGTGGTAGAAACCGGAACCAGGGTATCGATCGCGGGCTGGTAGAGGGCTACCGCCACCTTCTGGCAGTCCCGGGTGATCCCTCCCACCACCTTGGGGGTGTTCCTCGTGCCGTAGCTCGGGTTGCCCGGATCGACCCGCTCCGGGCTGAACGCAAGAAAAAAGTCCTGGCCAACGGTGAGCCCGGTGCTCTCCAGCGCAGGCAGCATGATCTCGCGGGTAGTTCCGGGGTAGGTGGTGCTTTCGAGAACGATGGCCTGGCCACGCCGTAAGCGCTTCTTCACCGCCTCGGTTGCGGCCACGATAAAACTGACGTCTGGGTCCTTGAATTTGGAAAGCGGCGTCGGCACGCAAATGGAGATCGCATCCGGCTCGGAGAGACGCGACATGTCGGTTGTGGCGGTGAAACGGCCGCACTCCATGGCCTTCTGGAGCTGTGCTTCGGTCACGTCCTTGACGTGCGAACGCCCTTCGTTGAGGCCCTCCACCACGTCCGGATTAACGTCAAAGCCGAGCACCCGATAGCCGGCGCGCGCCAGCTCTACTGCCAGGGGAAGCCCCACGTACCCCAATCCCACGATCCCGAAGAGGATCTGACGGCGTTCGGCCTTGCTGATCAAGTCCTGCGCGATGCTCATTCGGCTCGGCTCACCGGTAGAAAGATTGGACGGCCTCGATGACCGTCTCCTGTTGCTCAGGCTTCAGCTCCGGATATACCGGAAGCGACAGCACCGACTCCGTTGCGGCTTCGGCGGCCGGCAGACTGCCGCGACGGTACCCCAAGTGAGCGAAGCACGCCTGCAAATGGAGAGCCAGAGGGTAATAAACCGCGTGCCCGATCCCTTCCGCCTTCAGGTGCGCCTGAAGCTCTTCCCTGCGTGGCACCTGGACTGTGTACTGGTGGAAAATGTGATGGTTAGCCGGATCCACCCGGGGAGGACAGATGTCCGAGTGCCCGCTGAAGGCTGCCGTGTAGCGTGCGGCGTTCTCCCTGCGGGACTCGTTCCAGGCGGGGAGATACGGCAGCTTGGCCAGAAGAACGGCAGCCTGCAAACTGTCCAGGCGGCTGTTTGTCCCCACCTCTTCATGAATGTACTGCCGGGATCCGCCATGCAGCCTCAGGCGGCTCAACCGCTCGGCGAGGGCATCGTTCTGGGTGACCATCAAGCCGGCATCGCCCCAGGCGCCGAGGTTTTTGGTCGGGAAAAACGACAGGGTGCCGACTGTCCCGAGCTCACCCGACATGCGCCAGGCACCGTCGACCCTCCGCCGGGCCCCAATGGACTGGGCCCCATCCTCGATCAACGGCAGGCCGCGGGCTGCCGCCATGGGGCCGATCTCCTCCATGACAGCCATCTGGCCGAAGAGGTGAACCACGACGATTGCGCGGGTCCGGGGGGTGATAGCCGCTTCGATGGCCTGAGGCGAGATGTTAAACGTGGCCGGGTCGATATCCACGAAGACGGGGGTGCCCCCTGCATTGTGGATGGTTCCAGCGGTGGCGAAGAAGGTAAACGCAGTGGTGATCACTTCATCGCCGGGTCGCAGGTCCAGGGCCTTGAGCGGCAGCAGCAGAGCATCGGTTCCACTGGCGCAGGCAATCCCGTGTTTGGCGTGGGAAAGTCGCGCGATCTCGGCCTCGAGCCGTCCCACCTCAGGCCCCATGACAAAGCCCTGACGCTCGATCACGGCCATCATGGCTGCGAGCACGTCATCCTTAATGGTCTGGTATTGTGCGACCAGGTCGAGCAGGGGTACGCTCACCGGAATCCTGGAACGGGAAGAGACGGAACCTTCGGCAGCCAGAGAAGTTAGCTGAGTGGGCGGGGTGGGTCAATCAATCGCAGAAGACCATTTGCTTCCTGGTACCCGGCCCCGCATGCGCCGCAGGCCGCCTTACCTTCCCGCAAGTGAAGCCGGACCCCACACTGACACATCCAGCCCACCCGGCGTGCTGGTACGCCTACCATGAGAGCAAAGGCCGGCACATCGCTTCTGACTACCGCTCCGGCACCGATAAAGCTGTACTCCCCCAGGGTTAACCCGCACAGGATTGTTGCATTCGCGCCAATGGAGGTGCCGCGCCGGACCAACGTTTTCTGATACTCGGACTTCCGGGAAACATGGCTCCGGGGATTTACCACGTTGGTGAAGACGCAGCTCGGGCCGCAGAACACATCGTCCTCCAGCACCACCCCTTCGTAAATCGACACGTTGTTCTGAACCTTTACGTTGTTTCCTAACCGGGTGCCGGGCATTACCACCACGTTCTGGCCCAGGTTGCAGCGCTCCCCAATGACCGCACCCGGCATGACATGGCTGAAGTGCCATATCTTGGTATCACGGCCGATGATAGCGCCGTCGTCGATGTACGAGGACTCGTGGGCGTAATAGTCGGCCACCTAAAGGGCCTCTCGTAATTCAAGGTTTCTCGTCTCCAGCAGAGCGAGGGACCTATGAGGTGACGGGGTGAGCCCGCACGTATCACTCCTTGTTCTGATACTCTCCTCGAGTCCCGATCAACTTTACTTCCGGCTCCAACCTGACACCAAAGCGCTCGTGCACCACTCCCTGCACGTGCTGAATGAGCTTCTTCACATCGGCGGAGGTGGCGCTACCGGTGTTGACGAAGTAGTTGGCATGCATCGGGGAGACCTGAGCGCCGCCCACACTGAAGCTCTTGAGCCCGGCAGCTTCGATGAGCTGTCCCGCAGTGCTGGGTCCACTCTCCTGTTTCCAGCTCGGCCCTGCCGGATTCTTGAACACGCTGCCGCAGCACGGCTGGTTGAACGGCGTGCCGCTCTGGCGCCACTCGAACATCTCGGCGATGGCCTCGTCGAGGTGCTTCTGCTCCTCCTGCCGCAGGCGGACCGTGGCTTCCAGCACTACCCGGCCCTCCAGTCCGCTGCGTCGGTAGGTGAACGGAATGTCCCCGCGGTTGAGGACTGTGTCCTGACCGGTTTCATCGACGACGGTCACCCGCTCGACCACTTCAGCCCAGTCGCCCCCGTGACAGCCGGCGTTCATGTAGACGCCTCCACCAACGCTGCCGGGGACGCCGACGAAGATGTGCAGGCCCCCGAAGCCGGCCTCAGCGGTGCGGCGGGCGGCCAGCGGCGCAGGGAGCCCTGCCCCGACGGTCCAGCTCTCCCCCCGTTGGGTAACCCGGTCAAGGCCCTTGCCGATGCGGATGACCAGGGCATCCAGACCCTCATCCGGCAGCAATATGTTCGAGCCCAGGCCGATGGTGAACCACGGGACGCCGGCGTCGCGAGCAAGTGTCAGCGCGGCTCCGACGTCCTCGGCCCTGGCCGGCAGGAGCACAGTAGCTGGCCCGCCGATGCGATAAGTGGAGAATCGCGCCACCGGCTCCGACTCGCGAACTTTGCCGGCCACCCGGTGGCGTAGAGCCGCCACGAATTCCGGATCGCGAGCAGTCACCCGGTCCACTCCGGAGACATTTCGCGGGCCAGCGCATGCCACTCCTGCAGTGCCCGCACCTCGCCGGTACGGCTCCGGAGCGCAATGATCGCGTCGCAGGCAGCGGCGGCGGCCGACAGCGTGGTGGTATAGGGAACCTGATGCTGAAGAGCCGCACGACGGATAGTGTAGTCGTCCTGCTGCGTAAGCTTGCCCAGCGGCGTGTTGACGAGCAGCTGAATCTGGCCCGAGACCAGAAGATCGATGGCATTCGGGCGCCCCTCATACACTTTGAGCACTCGCTCGGCCGGTATACCTCGCGCGCGAAGGTACCGAGCAGTTCCCTCGGTGCCGAGCAGCCGGAACCCCAGCCCGTGAAGCCGGCGGGCAATCGGCACCAGGTTGTCCTTGTCATGGTCGTTGACGGTGACGAACACCGTACCTTCAAGCGGGAGCGCCCCCCCGGCCGATATCTGAGCCTTGGCAAACGCCATCCCGAACGAGTCGGCGATACCCATTACCTCGCCGGTCGAGCGCATCTCGGGCCCCAGGATGAGGTCCACGCCCTGCAGCTTGCTGAAGGGGAACACCGCTTCTTTCACCGCAACGTAGGGCTGAAGGACGTCATCGTGCAGCCCGAGCTCGTCGAGTGTCTTGCCCACCATCACCTCCGCGGCCAGACTAGCGAGCGCCACTCCGGTGGTCTTTGACACAAAAGGCACCGTGCGGGAAGCTCGCGGATTCACTTCCAGGACATACACCAACCCATGTTTGATGGCATACTGGACGTTGAGAAGTCCGACGACGCCAAGCCGTTCCGCAAAGGCGCGGGTGTGCCGCCGCATCTCTTCGACCTGGGACTCGGTGATCAGGTAGGGCGGCAACACGCACGCCGAATCGCCGGAATGGATACCCGCGTCTTCGATATGCTGCATCACTCCGCCTATCACGCACCGCATACCGTCGGCGATGGCATCGACGTCTGCCTCGAAGGCGTCCTCCAGGAAGCTGTCGATCAGGACCGGATGTTCCGGAGCCACCCGCGCCGCCCGCGCGAAGTAGCTGCGCAAAGAAATGTCGTCATACACGATCTCCATCGCGCGGCCCCCCAGCACGTACGAGGGACGGACCAGCACGGGATAGCCCACCCGGGCAGCCACCGCCACCGCCTCTTCCACAGATTGAGCCACGCCACTCGGTGGCTGAGCCACTCCGAGCTCGCGCGTGATCGCCTCGAACTTTCCCCGGTCTTCCGCCAGGTCGATGGCGTCCGAGGACGTGCCGAGTATGCGAACTCCCTCGCGCTCCAAGGCCCGGGCAAGGCGGAGCGGGGTCTGGCCGCCTAACTGCACCACTACGCCTAGCGGCTGCTCTACAGCAACTACCTCGAGCACGTCCTCCAGGGTGAGCGGCTCGAAGTACAGGGCATCGGAGATATCGAAGTCGGTGGAGACGGTCTCGGGATTGGAGTTGAGCATGACGGTACGGTAGCCCATCTCCCGGAACGCCATCGCCGCCCGCACGCAGCAGTAGTCAAACTCGACCCCTTGCCCGATCCGGTTGGGTCCACTGCCCAGTATCATCACGGTTGGCTGGCCGCTGGGCCGAGCCTCGTTCTCCTCGTCGTATGACGAGTACAGGTACGGCGTGGAGGAGGGAAACTCGCCGGCGCAGGTATCCACAGTCTTGTAGGCCGGCCGGATGCCGAGGCGATGGCGCTCTGCACGTATCGCGGCCTCGGTGGTCCCGCGGAGGTCGGCCAGCTGCCGATCGGAGAAACCGAGACGCTTCATCCTGAGTAGGTTGACCTTGGCTTCGGCGGGAAAGGCACGCCCTACACCGATACTTCCTCGCTTCCCCGCTTCCCCGCTTTCCCACTCTTTCTCTGCTTCCAGCAGCTCCTCGAGCTGATACAGGAACCAGGGGTCGATCCCGGTGCGCTCGGCGATAGCCTCGATCGGGATACCAAGCTGGAATGCGTACTTGATCTGGAAAATCCGCTCCGGTGTAGGGGTGCGAATGGCGGCGAGGACCGCTTCCCGTCCGGTATCCTGCAGTCGATCATCGCCCGGCGTGCTCCCCACTACCCATCCGCTACGGTCCACTTCGAGTCCGCGAAGGCCTTTCTGAAAGGCTTCCTTGAACGTCCGTCCGATGGCCATAACCTCGCCGACCGATTTCATCTGGGTCGTCAGGGTCGGGTCGGCGGCAGGAAACTTCTCGAAGGCAAAGCGTGGGATTTTTACTACCACGTAGTCCATGACCGGCTCGAAGGACGCCGGCGTGGTTTTCGTGATGTCGTTGGGGAGCTCGTCCAGGCGGTAGCCGACAGCCACCTTGGTGCCGATCCGCGCGATCGGAAAGCCGGTGGCTTTGGAGGCAAGGGCCGACGACCGCGAGACCCGCGGATTCATCTCGATGACCAGCTGTTCGCCGGTGGTGGGATTTACCGCGAACTGGACGTTGCAACCTCCTGCGGCCACACCTATCTCGCGTATAATCCGGATCGCCGCATCCCGCATGTCCTGATACTCGCGGTCGGTAAGGGTCATGACGGGAGCCACGGTGATCGAATCGCCGGTATGCACCCCCATCGGGTCGATGTTCTCGATCGAGCAGACGATGACCACGTTGTCGGCACCGTCCCGCATCACCTCCAGCTCGAACTCCTTCCAGCCGATGATACTCCGCTCGACGAGCACTGACCCGACCGGGGAGAGATCGAGCCCTCGCCGAATCAGGATCTCCAGCTCCTCGCGGTTGTAGGCGATCCCGCCACCAGAGCCGCCCAGGGTAAACGAGGGACGGAGGATAGCGGGATAGCGGGTGACCTCCACCGCCTCGAGCGCCTCCTCGAGACTCCTGACGGTGCGGCCCTCCGGCGTAGCAAGCCCGATCCGTTCCATGGCTCGGGCAAACTCTTCGCGGTCTTCCGCCAGACGGATCGCGCGCTCATTGGCGCCGATCAGCTCCACCCCGAAGCGCTTCAGCGTGCCGTCACGCTGAAGTGCCATCGCCACGTTGAGCGCTGTTTGCCCACCCATCGTTGGGAGCAACGCGTCGGGCCGCTCGCGCTCGATCACCTTGGCCACCCATTCCGGAGTGACCGGCTCGATATACGTACGGTCGGCCAGCTCGGGATCGGTCATGATCGTGGCCGGATTCGAGTTGACCAGTACTACCCGGTAGCCCTCTTCCTTCAGTGCCTTTACGGCCTGGGTTCCGGAATAGTCGAATTCCGCACCCTGTCCGATGACTATCGGGCCCGATCCGATGAGGAGAATGGTCGACAGATCAGTGCGACGGGGCATCTACCATCTCGCGAAGAGTCTGCTCGAGCGTGATGCGCGGCGACCACCCGGTGGCGCGCCGTAGTTTGTTTGCATCGCCGACAAGATACTGGATGTCGCCCGGCCGGAGCAGAGTTGGATCCGGCACCGGCTCCACCCTGACGCCCAGCAGATCCCCCAGGCGCCGGAAGATCTCCCGGAGGGCCACGCCTTCTCCTCGTGCGATGTTATACGCCTCGCCCGGAACCCCCTGCGCCAGGAGCCCGATGTAGGCGGATACCACGTCCCGGACATCGAGCAGGTCGCGCACCGGATCGAGGTTGCCGGTTGGCACCCGGCCGGCTCCAGCGGCACGCGCCGCTCGCAGCCGCTGCAAAAAGGCCGGCACCACGTACAGCAACGATTGGCCGGGACCGGTGTGCGGAAAGGGTCGCGCGATGACTACTCGCAGTCCAGCTCGGCGCCATGCCTCGAGCGCCGCCACTTCTGCCCCGAGCTTACTCGCCGCGTAAGGCGACTGGGGACAGAGCGGGTCGGTCTCGACCCGCGACGCCGCCGGCCCATTGCCATACACCTCGGCGCTCGACACTACCAGCACGAGCGGGTCCACACCACCACCGTCCCTGAGCGCTACAGCGGAATCCACCAGGCGCGCCGTCCCCGCTGCGTTCACTACCCAGGCCCGCCCGGGATCCTGCCGCGCCTCGCTGCCGGACGCCACTGCGGCCAGGTGAATAATCGCATCCATTGGACGGCTCAGAGCGGCGCTCACTGACCCGGAGTCGGAAAGTTCCAGCGGCACCACTGTCACCTGGTCGCGACCCCGCGGCGTGAGCCAGCCCTGCGCTGGGTCGCCACCCGGGCGGCAGCCCGCCGACACCTCATGCCCCGCCTCGACCAACTGCTCTACCAGGTGGCGTCCGACAAAACCGTCGGCACCGGTTACCAGCACTCTCATTTGGAGCAGACTGTCATCGGCGGGAGGTCAGGCGCTCGAGGTCGGCATCGACCATCATGGCGATAAGCTCACGAAAGGCGACTTGCGGTGACCACCCGAGCTCCCGGCGGGCTTTGGAGGCATCCGCCATAAGGAGGTCGACCTCCGCGGGACGCATGAACTTGGGATCGGTCACGACGTGCTCTCTCCAGTCCAACCCTACGTGGCCGAACGCAGCTTCGACCAGCTCGCGGACGCTGTGGGCCCGCCCCGTGCCTATCACGTAGTCCTGGGGTGTGGGCTGCTGAAGCATGCGCCACATGGCATCGACATAGTCGCCCGCGAAGCCCCAGTCGCGACGAGCCTCGAGATTTCCCAGCTTGATCTGACGGGCGAGTCCTAGCTTGATGCGGGCCACGCCGTCGGTCACCTTCCGGGTGACGAACTCGATTCCCCGCCGGGGAGACTCGTGATTGAAGAGGATGCCGCTCACCGCGTACAGGCCGTAAGACTCCCGGTAATTCACCGTGATCCAGTGGCCATAGACCTTTGCCACGCCGTAGGGCGAGCGGGGGTAGAAAGAGGTGGTCTCCCGCTGCGGTGTTTCGGTCACCCGGCCAAACATCTCCGAAGAGCTCGCCTGGTAAAACCTCGCCCTTGGGTGCACCAGCCTGATTGCCTCCAGAATTCGGGTGACGCCGAGGGCGGTGAATTCACCAGTGAGAACCGGCTGAGTCCAGGAAGTGGGCACGTAGGACTGCGCCGCGAGGTTGTAAACTTCGTCAGGCTGGGTGTCTTGCAGCACCACGGTCAGTGAGTGCTGGTCGAGCAGGTCGGCCGCCACCACCTCGATCCGGTCGAGAAGATGCTCGATCCGTTCGTAGCTGTGATGGCTGGTGCGTCGCACCACGCCCACCACCTCGTAGCCTTTCGAGAGGAGAAGCTCCGCCAGATAGGAGCCATCCTGTCCCGTCACGCCGGTAATGAGCGCCTTAGTCACGGCGGACCGCGATGTGAGGTTGTGTCATGCGGCCGGGCTCGCTACGTTTAGGGGCTTTTTCGTTTTCGGACATGTAAACAGGGTGAAATTATGGCACGGGTATGCGCGCTCTGCGCCAAGGGGCCGGTCACCGGCAACAACGTCAGCCACGCCAACAATCGCAGCAAGCGGCGCTGGTATCCGAACCTGCAGACCGTGCGCGTCAGCGTCGACGGAGCGGTAAAGCGGCTTCGCGTATGCACTCAGTGTCTTAAGAGTAACCGGATCAAGAAGGCCAGCTAGCTGCTTAGCTGCGCTCAGGACAGGCTGAAAAAAGGGGGACCCGAAGGTCCCCTTTTTTTGTGTCTTGGCCCGAGAGGCCGCGTAGACTCACAGCCTACTCGGCAAGAAGCTCGATCCTCGCCACGTCGGCACCATCGCCCACCCGGTGCCCCATCTTCAGTATGCGGGTATAGCCGCCTGGACGCGCTGCGAACCGGGGGCCGATCTCGGTGAACAGCCGGCCCAGAATTTCCCGGTCCTTGATCCGACGTCCCACCAGGCGCCGCGAATGCAGGTCTCCCCGGCGTGCCATGGTGATGAGCTTCTCTGCGAAGGGCCGCAGCTCCTTGGCTTTGGCTTCGGTGGTGATGACTCGGCCGTGGGCGAACAGGCTCGTGGCCATGTTATTCAACATAGCCCGCTTGTGGGTCGAGGTTCGAGAGAGCTGGCGACCCTTGGCGCGGTGACGCATTAGAGTCCTTCTCCCACCCCGGCAGAGGGCAGAACTACCGGAGCAACACCGGACCGGACCACCCGCAGCTCACCGTCGGTTTCCTCGAAACCCATACCGAAGTTAAGTCCCTCGCGCTGCAGCAGCTCAGCGATCTCGCTCAGCGCCTTCTCGCCTACGTTCTTGACCTTGAGTAGATCGTCCTCGGAGAACTCCACCAGGTCTCTGAGAGTCCTGATGTTCGAGTTTTTGAGAGAGTTCAGCGACCGGACCGTCAGTCCGAAATCGTCGATCGGCCGGCCGAGCCGGTTGCGGAGGTTGCTGCCTCCGGCGCCACCAATCGTCGAGCCGGCATCGCGCATGGCTGGTACTTTGCCGAAGTCGACAAAGTACTGGAAGTGGACCTGGGCCAGGGCGGCGGCGTACGCGATGGCGTCTTCCGGTGTGATCGTGCCATTGGTTTCTACCGACACGGTAAGGCGATCATAGTCGGTGCGCTGGCCTACGCGGGTTTCCGCTACGGTAAAGTTGGCGCGCCGCACCGGGTTGTAGATGGCATCGATCCGGACCAGATCGATCGGCAGGGAGCGGTCGGCCGGGTGCATCTCGGCCTCCACGTAGCCGCGACCTTTACCGACGTAGAGCTCCATGGTCACGTCGCGATCATCCTGCAGGGTAAAGAGCAGATGGTCGGGGTTCTTGACCACCACCGAACCGTGCTCCTGGATGTCGCGCGCGTAGACCGGACCCGCGCCCTCGCGGCGGATGTGCAGGACCGCATCGTCCACGTCCTCGGCCACCACAAGCGTCAGCGCCTTGAGCCGCTGCACGATCTGGTGCACATCTTCGAGCACACCCTGCACGGTCTGATGCTCGTGAACCACGCCGTCGAGCCGGAAGCCCCAAACCGCGCTCCCCCGGAGCGACGACAGGAGAAGGCGGCGCAGCGAGTTGCCCAGGGTGTAGCCGAAGCCCCGCTCCAACGGCTGGAGCCGGAATTCTGCAGCATTCGGATTGTCGTCCCGCTTGGTCATCTCCACCAGATGGGGACGCACCAATCCAGTCAGATCAATGGTCATGGTCACTTTGAGTTAGAAATTAGACCCGGCGCTTCTTCGGCGGGCGGCAGCCGTTGTGAGGTATGGGAGTCACGTCCCGGATCGACACCACCCTGAGCCCCACCGACGCGAGCGCCTGGATAGCCGACTCGCGTCCGCTGCCGGGCCCCTGCACCCGCACGTGTACTCTCCGAACACCCAGGTTCATTGCTTCGCGACCACAGTTCTCCGCGGCCACGGTGGCAGCGAACGGAGTGGACTTCTTCGAGCCCTTGAACCCGGCCTTGCCGGCTGATCCCCAGGCGAGGGTGTTGCCCCGCAGATCGGTGATAGTGATGAGCAGGTTGTTGAAGGTGGCCGCGATGTGGGCGATGCCCTCTGATTCGACGACCTTCTTGGACCGCTTGGCGCTGGGCGCTTTCGCTGGAGCGGGAGCTGTCATTTACTTCTTCGTCACTTTCTTCTTGCCGGCGATGGCGCGCCGGGGACCCTTCTTGGTCCGCGCGTTCGTGTGGGTGCGCTGGCCCCGAACCGGCAGTCCCCGCCGGTGACGGATGCCGCGGTAGCTCCCGATATCCATCAGCCGCTTGATGTTCATGGCGACTTCGGTCCGGAGCGCGCCCTCCACCTTGACCGACCGCTCGATCATCTGACGGAGCCGCGCCACTTCAGAGTCGGAGAGATCACGAACTCGCGTGTCCGGGCTGATGCCGGTCTCACCGAGAATGCGGCTGCTGGTGGGCCGACCGATGCCGAAGATGTAGGTCAGCGCGATCTCCACGCGCTTCTCACGAGGAAGGTCCACGCCTGCGATTCGCGCCATGATCAGCCTTGCCGCTGTTTGTGCTTGGGATTGCGCTTGCAGATGATGCGGACGACGCCTTGTCTCTTGATGACCTTGCAGTGCTCGCAAATCGGCTTCACGCTGGAACGAACCTTCACGCGTCTTCTCCCGGGCCGGGTTTCTGGGATAGCTACCTAAGATAGAAGCGGCTGGGAGGAGACGCAAGTGAAAGCCTGGAACCGGCTTTGGGTCAATTCGATTTGACCCATTACCCTGGAACCACGCTGGAGCTTTCCTACGTGGCGAAACATTTAGCTAGCCCACCACCCTGAACTCGACCAGGATCCAGCCGGTATCACCTAGGCGGTAACCCAGCAGCAGTACCTGGCTCCGCACATCCTGAGTGCCGCTGACCTGGTAGCGGCGCTGAAGCTCCACATAGCCCCGGCCCGGCTCGACCTGCCGGGCAGCGCGAACCAGAACCTCGACTTCGCGCGAAGGGGCCAGGAAGTCGGCCAAGAGCGCCACCGCCTGGTCTGGTCCGAGCGCCACCGAGGGGTCGGCGCCGGGCAACTGTACCAGCACCCGGGGACTTTCGGCGATAAGCTCAGCCGGGTTGTGAGCAAACCAGGCGCGGCGGGCCCGTTCTGCCGCCTCCCCCAGGCCGACGTCCTGAGCCCTCAGGGCAACCGGCACCAGGGCAATAACCCAGATCATAAAGAACTTCTTCACCGCGCCTCCTGCAGAAACTCCTCGAAAGCTGCCGCCGGATCGGACGCCTGGAGAATTGGACGTCCAACCACAAGATGCGTCGCGCCATTGGTCACTGCGTCCTTTGCAGTGGCCACCCGTGCCTGATCGCCTGCGGGATCGGCCTGGCGGCGGATGCCCGGTACGACGATTTGAGGCCCCCGACCAAGCCGCCTTCGCAAGAGTGATACCTCATGGGGCGAGCACACGACCCCCTGGAGCCCTGCCGCCATTGCCACCAGTGCCAGGCGCTCGACTTCGATCGCCAGATCCACTTCCTGCCGGCCCACTGCCCTGCCATACCCCGCACCATTGTGTGACGTGAGCACGGTGACCCCCACCAGAGCAACCTCGCCACCTGCCGCCACCACCGCCGACTCGAGCATGGCGCTCCCGCCCAAGGTGTGCACCGTTGCCATCGAAACTCCGATCTCCCGCGCCACTGTTACGGCACCCGCCACGGTGTTGGGG
>JACCRS010000155.1 GCA_013813435.1 Gemmatimonadales bacterium | reverse complement strand
GGGGTGAACAGCAAGGCGGTGGTGACCGACAGCATCCGGCAGCAGCTCCGCGGGTTAGGCCGCTTCTTCTGGCAGCCGTGGAATCAGGCGGCCAGGTGGAGCTTCAACAACGAGGTCAATCTCGAGGAGGCGCTGGGTTGGGCCGACCGGTCTATCGGCCTCAACGAGAACTTCACCAACCTCCGCACCAAGGCGGCGATTCTCGAAAAGCGGGGGGACCGAGTCGCGGCCGACAGCTTGCGCCGGACGCACTCCAGGTCGCCACCGAGGCCGACATGAATGGGTACGGATACCAGCTTCTGGGTCAGGGCAAGGTGGACGAAGCGATCGAGGTGTTCCGGAAGAACGCAAAAGACTACCCACGCTCATGGAACACCTATGACAGTTTGGGCGAGGCGTATACCCTCAAGGGCGACAAACGCCAGGCGATTGCCAACTACTCCCGGGCCCTGGCGCTCACGAAGGATCCGGACAACAAGAAGCGCATCGAAGGAGTGCTCGCCGGACTACGGTGACTGATGGTCAGATTGCGGTCGCTGAATGCCGCATCACATACCTGGCCACATCGAACTTCTTTGCGGCCGCCTTGAGCGACTGGTAACGAACCGTCCCGTAGATCGGCCGCCGGTAGAACGGCCGGTCGAATTTGCCGAAGATCCAGTGGATTCCACCGTAGCTGTTCGGGTCTCTTCCGTCGAGCGAGTACTTGTTGTTAAAGTGTTCAAGGACTCGCAACGCTTCCTGAGCATGCGGAGTCCATTGCAGCACCGCCTTTCCCCAGAGCATGCGCAGCGAGTTGTGCATCCAGCCATCTATCAGGTACGCACGCTGGGCCGCATTCCATAGCTCATCGCCGGTTTGGCCCAGCTCCATCTCCTCCTCGGAATAGATCACCGGCCGGGGGTCTGCCTCGCCCTTTCGCAGCTCCTCCCGGGCCCAGCCGGGGATGGAGTCGACCGTCCGGTGAAGCCGGTTGTGGTAGACGAAATTGTGGGAGATCTCTCGCCAGGTCAGGAGCTCATCCTGAAACTTGGCAAACTGCGCCGGTGGACCCGCCTCGCGCGCCCGGAGCACAACCTCGTGAGGGGAGATGTTTCCAAAGTGCAGGTAGGGAGACAGCATGCTGGTGGCGTCTTCGTTGGGATCGCCCCGGTCTTCCTCGTAGCGTGGCAACCCACTTTCGATAAAGTGATCGAGCCGCCTTCGGGCCGCTCCCGGTCCGCCACGGAGGGTCCGCGCGGGCGGCACATTGTGGTCGATGTCGCAGGAGGCAACCAATGCCGGAATGCCATCATGGGTGGGAGTGGTTGGCTCGAAGGGAACCTCGACCTTGCGTCCAATCCTGGGCTCAGCACCCTCCAAGGGCCGCAGAAATTCAGGAAGTGCGGCCATCAATCGGGGCCGAAAGCCGACCGCGGTCGCGTGCTCTCGCTCGAAGTATTTCATGGGGACGACGGTCGCCGAGTCCACCGCCAAAATCGGCGTGTTCACCTTGGCCCGGAGTGCCTTAATCTGACGGGGGACGATGAAAGTGGGAAAGAAGTCGGTCGTCACCAGGGCCGCGCGCCGGGCCAGATCCACCAGCGGGGAAGGCTTCCCGGCTCCCCGCCGAGCGTCGGCGTCGTCCCCAGTCCGCTCGAGATAGAAGACGTACTGAATTCCGCGAGCCTCGAAATCGTGATACAGATCGCCTACTGTCTCGAGGATGAAAGTGTGGATCCGGTCGCTGGCCCAGGGGTAGTCGTGGCGCAGGCCGTGGTACACCAGCACCGGCAGTCTCAGCTGGTTGGCCTGCTCGATGGCGAATTCCAGTGCAAAGTTGTACTGAACCCGCTGGGTGGTCTGCATCCAGTAAAGGACCAGCTCGCCGTTGGTTCGAGGTGGCGGTTGCTCGGCGGCGTGAATGCGGAGGTCGGCAACGATGGTCACGCCGACGTCACCTCCCTGACGAGGCTTCGCAGCATCCCGGCGAAGACCAGTTGGTGGATGACCCAGAGGCCGTACCAGTAGACCAGCCCACTCAGACCTACTGGATCAAACAGCGCCGTCTGGCGAATCAGGCTGCCATCGGCCTGGCCGGTTACCTCGAACTGAAGCCAGGCGCGTCCGGGCAGGCGCATCTCTGCGGCCAGGCGGAGCAGGCGGCCCTGCTCCACGGCCTCGACCCGCCAGAAATCCAGGGCGTCTCCAGTCATGAGAGTCTCGGGGTGGCGCCGGCCGCGCCGCATGCCGGGTCCTCCCGCGAGCCAGTCGAGGGCACCCCGGAGCCGCCACAGTCGGTTCCCGTAGTACCATCCTGATTCGCCGCCGATTCGGGCGATCGGCCGGAACGCCTGTTCCGGGGTGGCAGGCACCCACGCCACCCGGGAATCCACCAGGCGCGAGCCGAACTTGAGTCCGCCCCAAGTAGGGACCGAGCGATGGGCCGAGAGGGCATCGCTCCATCGGGTGGCGGCGAAGGCGGAGTCCTCGTTGGCGAGTGCGCGGGTCAGGGACTGCCTTACTCCCCGCGGCCGCACAAGGAACGCATCCAGTGCGCCCGGGTCTCGAACCACGGTCTCATTTCGAAGCCCGCTAATCAACTCACGGCCGACGCGGGCGTAAATCGGCGAAACCAGGGCCAGCCAAAGACTGGAGAGTCGGGGGGTCAGCACCGGCACCGGGATCATCATCCGGTTCAGATTCCGCAGGCGGGCGTACTCCCGCATCAGGTCACCGTACGAGACCCGGTCGGGGCCACCAATCTCGTAGACCGCACTCTGGTCGTGTGGGTAGTCCAGCGCCTCGACCAGATAGGAGATCAGGTCCTCGATGCCGATCGGCTGAGTTCGGGTATGGACCCAACTGGGCGTCACCATCACCGGCAGCTTTTCCACCAAGGCACGGATGACCTCGAACGAGAGGCTGCCCGAGCCGATCACGATCGAGGCGCGGAACTCGATAGTGGGCACGCCCGAGCAGCGCAGAATACTTCCCACCTCCTGCCGGCTTTCCAGGTGGGGCGAGAGCCGTTCCCCATCGCCCAAGCCTCCCAGGTACACGATCCGCCGGACCCCTGCTTCGCGAGCGGCGCCAGCAAATGCTATTGCCCCGCGCCGGTCATCTTCGGCGTAGCTGGGCCCCGTTGCCATCGAATGGACCAGGTAGTAGGCGGTGTGGACGTCGCAGAGTGCCGCTCGGAGCGACTCGGGGTCGAGCACGTCACCCCGAACCACCTCGGTAGTGGTGCCAACGCGAGCCTCGAGGAAGCTGGGCCGTCGAGCCATGCAGCGGACCCCCTTCCCCCTGGCTTCGAGGGCGCTAAGGAGTCGGCCGCCAACGTAGCCGGTTGCACCGGTGAGGAGGATCATGTGCGCTCCCGCAACCGCTGGAGCGTGGTTCTCAGTTCGCCCAATGAGTCCACTACCTGCGCTCCCAGGGCGGTCAGCCGCTCCCGGTCCTCGATTGCAGCGGCTCCGCCAAGAAGGATCGTAGTCTGGGTATCGAGACCACTCCGGAGCTGCTCCAAATCGATGATTAAACCTGCGTCCACCTTGGGATAGACCACACTGAGGGCGACGGCGCTGGCACCCACATGGCGAGCTGCACCCAGTAGCTCGGCTATCGGAAGGTCGGGCCCCAGGTAGGTCACATCCCATCCCTCAGCAGCGGCAGCGCCGGCCGCGAGCAAAGCTCCCAGCTCGTGGACGTGCCGTGGTGGGGTGGCCCCGAGCAGCCGTGGGGCGCCGTCTCTGGCCTCGTACACCTGAAGGATCCAACCCAGCACCCGGCGGAAGACGGCGCTGGCCAGGTGTTCCTGGGCTATGGACACCGTTCCCTCGCTCCACCCCTGACCGATCTCCTGGAGTGAAGGCCCAGCAACGCGATCCAGAAAGAGAGGCACACCCAGGGTCACTGCGGCACGCTCCAGTACGGTTTGCAGCTCGCTGCCGTCCAGATTCCGGATCGCCCCCAGTACCGCCTGCCGGAACTCCTCCGCCCCGGCATCGCTCGGTGGCTCCTTCGCTTCCCGCAATCGCGGGAGGTTCTCCTCTCGGGCTGTCCGCTCCAAGTCAGCCAAGGAGGAGTCCGCCAGCCGCCCGATGCTGTGCCCCCGCTCAGTCAGGCGGCGAAGCAGCTTGAGGCGCTCGACGTCAAGATCAGAGTACAGGCGTTGCCCCCCCCCAGTCCGGCTGGGGGACACCACGCCGTATCTCCGTTCCCAAGCTCGCAGAACGTGTGGGCTCAGACCAGTGCGAAGGGCGGTAAAGCGAACCGGATGGCGCGGAATGGACGAATGGGAACTTTCCATAACCTAAAATAAACTTTTGTCTAACTATTATCAAGTGAATGTTTAGGGACGTCTTGACAATATAGACAATAATGATACTTTAGCACATACAAGCTAGACAAAACCTAATTGGAGGCCTATATGAAGTCGCTAGACATTACTACTCTTATCCTGCTCACTGTAGGCGGATTGAACTGGGGTTTGGTAGGTGCCGCCAACTTCGATCTCGTCGCCGCCCTGTTCGGTGAAATGAGCGCACTCAGCCGCGTGGTCTATCTGTTGGTTGGCCTGTCCGCGCTTTATCAGGCGGTTCAGTGGAAGGCAATGCAGCACCGTTGGTCCTTTGGCGAAACCGCGCCGGCCCGTTCCAACGCTCGATAAGGTTTCTTCACTCAAAGCCTCTGCACTTAGGAAGATCATGAACTCACTTCGCACGCTTGCCTTGGCCGCAACGCTGGCGGTTCCGGCTGCGCTCACGGCTCAGGAGGCCCAGGGATATTCTGAGTCTCCCGCTACCACTTCCACGTCCGACATCATCGAGACCGCTGCTGCCGCGGGCTCTTTCACCACGCTGGCCAAGGCGATCGTGGCAGCCGATCTAACCGCAACGCTCAAAGGCGAGGGGCCGTTCACGGTCTTTGCCCCAACTGACGAGGCTTTCGCCAAGCTGCCCAAGGGCACGCTCGACGCATTGCTGAAGGACAAGGCCAAGCTCGCCGCCATCCTTACCTACCACGTCGTGCCCGGGAACGTCATGTCGAAGGATGTCGCCGGCATGTCGTCTGGTAAGACGGTGAATGGCCAAGAGCTCTCGATCAAAGCGAAAGACGGGAAGGTGAAGGTGAACAAGGCGACCGTCACTACCGCCGACATCGCGGCCAGCAACGGCGTGATTCACGTGATCGACCAGGTCCTGATGCCGGAGTAACAGGGATGGACGGATGGACGGATGGACACTACTCGCGCCCGCCCGTCCGCCCGTCCGCCCGTCCGCCCGTGACTCGGGTCACGAACGCCCTCCCCCAACCCTCCCATCTTGCTCCCGTCGCACAGAGCGACCCTGAGTCACCACAACCGGCGGAAATCACGATGGCGAGCTCAAAAACCGGACTGCTGGGAGTGTTCAAGCAGGCCTTCAAGGACTTTATGGAAGACGACTGCATGACGTCCGCAGCCGCGCTTTCCTACTATACCGTGTTCTCTCTTCCGGCCATCCTGATGCTGATCATGCTGGTGGTTAGCTCGGTCATGGACCCGGCCGATGTTCGCGGCGGACTCGAGTCGCAGCTGGAATCTCTCATGGGCCCCAGTGCCGGGGGCGAAGTACGGACGATGCTGCAAGAGACCGAGCGGCCTGGCGGCGGGCTTATCCCGACTATCGTAGGGATTGTGGCCCTGATCTTCGGGGCCACCGGGGCCATGGGTCAGCTCCAGGCGGCACTCAATCGGGCGTGGGAGGTGGCCCCCGACCCGAAGCAGGGTGGGATCAAGAGCTTTTTGACTAAACGGCTTTTCTCGCTCGGCATGCTGCTGTCCGTCGCGTTCCTGCTCCTGGTGTCACTGGTGATCAGCACGATGCTCTCTGGAGCTGGTGACCGGCTGTCGGGACTTCTTCCCGCCGGGCTCTCCGAGGGCGTTCTGCACGTCATCAACCTGGTGGTCTCGTTCGCGGTGATCAGCCTGCTCTTTGCCGCGATGTTCAAGGTGCTGCCAGACGCCAAGGTCGCCTGGCGCAGCGCATTGGTGGGCGGCCTAGTTACCGGCGTGCTCTTTGTGGTGGGCAAATACCTGATCGGCCTCTACATCGGACAGAGCAACCCGGGCCAGGCATACGGTGCCGCAGGATCGCTGATCGTCATGCTGCTCTGGATCTATTACTCGGCTCTCATCGTGCTCTTCGGCGCCGAGTTTACAGAGACGTGGGCGGTAGAACGGGGTGAGGGAATCGAGCCGGAGCCCGGAGCGATTCGGATGAAGCAGGAAAAGCGTCCGGTTGGAGAGTTGGAGTCGTCCAGAGGGTGAACTCAGGTAGTAGATACTCATCATCCCGAGGGAGTGCGACGACCGAGGGACCTACTCAGGCGAAAGGAAGATAGCCAAGTAGATCCCTCGCTTCACTCGGGATGAGGAGTGTGACCGTGGATCTTCGCTCTTATTATTGAGCCACCAGTGGCTGGGTCAGCACGAACGTCACCGGTGTCCTCGCCTTGACAACCACGTCGCGGGTAGCGGTTTGGCTGGCAACTACTGCGCCTCCTGCAGCGCCTATGACGCCACCGATCACCGCACCCTTAGTGTTTTTCCCGATCACTTTTCCGATCACCGCCCCACCGGCCGCTCCGACGCCAACCTTCGCTGCGTCGCCCGCAGTGACTCCCCGGCCGCGAAGCTCGAGAGGAACCGGTCTGACGTCGGCACTGACCTCCCGAAGCTGTCCCCCGATCCCTATGCCTTCTACCTGAAGCGCAAGGCGGCCTTGTGCGCTCTTGGACCTGGCCGCTCTGAGTCTGGTTACAGTAAATCGCACAGGGGCTCCCGCGGGAATGAGCGTCTTACCGTCGGAACCGGTGACGTTTTCCATCACTACGGCCGTGACCGCTCGTCCGGTCGTGTCGGTACGGGAGCTTATGGAGTCATCCAGTGCTGCGTGAATCTCGGTCCCTATCGGAAGGGTCAGGGCTGCGGTAACTGCCGCCGGCGAAGGCATGATGACCGCCGGAGAGCTGTCCCGGCCAACCATCCGGTCGGCTGCGGCTGTCGAAGCGGTGTCCGGTGTCGGGACCCGTGAGGCAGTGTCCCGGGTGTTGAGGGCTACGGTATCTGCCACGGGTGGAGCAGCGGTATCCGGCGCCATCCGGGCTGAGACGGCGGTATCGGCTGCCGAGGCCGGGACAGTATCAGCGGCCAGCTTCACAGAGGTGTCCGGAACTGGGACTGTGACACTGTCTGCCGGCGAGGCCGAGTCGGATACCGGAGTCGGTGCGTATCCCTGGACCGTGCTGGTGTCTTCCTTCGGAGCCGCTACTGCCGGCTTGATCGCTGCCACAGCCTTCCTGGGCTGGCGCTTGGCTTTGCGCGGCGATGGCTTCACAGTGGGCTCAGCAGGTTTGGGCACCTGGTGTTCTACCGCTGCCAGCGGCTGGGTGGTGTCCACCCGAGCCACCTCAAGCGGCCGAGTGATGGTTTCGTCCGCCCGGATGCCCCGGTCGTCTGAGTCCGAGCAGGCTGAAACCAGCGCTATGCTGGTCAGAGTCAGGATTAATCGCTTCATCGTGCCTCCAATGCCAGGGACTTACACCTCAAGTGTTTAGCACGCTGGAGCTTCGCCTGCTGTGGGTTGGCTCACCGAACCGGGACTGGCTGGAACCGGTTACCCGGGCGTGCCGTAAGGTCCCCTGGCTTCATTAGATTCCCCACGTCCAATTCTCCACGCCCTCTTAGGATATCATATGCGATCCGCTTTGCCGCTGCACTCCCTGGCCGCGCTCTGGTTGATTAGCCCAGTGGCGCTCACCGCTCAGTCTTACGCTCCGGGCCAGGGACCGGTCTTGATATCCGAAGCCATCGGGTTTGGAACCGCAGTGGCCGTCGTGGGAGGCGAGGTTCTGATCGGGCGCCCTGGCCTTGTGTCCAGTTTTCCTCTGCCGCCCTCCCAGACCGGCGCGGTGCTGGTTTACCGCCGTGGGCAAGGCGGTCAATGGGCTCCGGTGGCCTCGATTACAGCCAAGGGTCTCAGGATCGAGGACGGTTTTGGCCAGGCGCTGGCCACCGATGGCAAGCTGCTGGCCGTGGGCGCGCCCGGTACCGCCGAGGGGCGTGGGGCGGTGTACATCTTCCAGCGGGAAGGGTCGGGACAGTGGATTCAGCGGGGAAGGCTGACAGCGGGCGGCGCCGCTCCGGGCGACCGCTTCGGACGCGCACTTTCTCTTGAAGGCGGCATTCTCCTCGCCGGATCCCCGGGCTATGCGGAGAGCCGGGGACGGGTTGTGGTGTTCCGCCAGGAAGTGGGAGCGGCAACCTGGACTCAGCAGGGCACGCTGGTAGGTTCCTCCGCCAACCTGGGCGAGCGGTTCGGCACCGCCGTAGCTCTCGAGAGGGACCGCGCTTTGATCGGAGCTCCGGGTGAGATCTCCACCAATGCAGGGAGCGCCGGCCGAGCTGTGGTCTTCCGCCGAAACGGCGCCGGCTGGACCAGGGAAGCAGTGCTTGGTGGTGAAGAGGTTCGTGCTCTGGGAGCTGCTGTCATGCTCGATGGCGACGAGGCTTACGTAGCTGCCCCTACCAGCGATAGTGCCGCGGGCTTCGTGCTTCAGTTTCGCCGCGGTACCTCGGGCTGGAGCCAGGTAGGGCGGTTGGTGGCCGCCGCGCCCGAGCATCCGGCCCTGTTTGGTATGGCGTTAGCACGAGACGGCCAGGATCTGCTGGTGGGTGCTCCTTTCAGCAACGACGGCGTGGGCAGTGTTCACGTATTCCGGCGAGAAGGCTCCACCTGGCGCGAGGCTCAGAAGCTCACCACCACAGGGGTGGGTCCGGCTACTCAGCTCGGCTTTGCACTCGCCGCCTCGGGGGGCACGGCCGTGGCAGGTGCTCCGCTGGCCGACTTCTTCGAGGGGACGGCTCTGATATACCAGCGCGATGCGGGAGGTGAGTGGCGCGCCGGCACCAGCGTGGGGGACACCAGCGCGGGTGGACTTAAGGCCATTACCGGAGGCGAGGCCAAGTGTCGGACCGGCAAAGCGGGAGGGTTCGACTGCCGCGATGCCGACTTGGTGTCTTTCCTGCCGAAGAGCGCAATCGGCGCCAAGCGTGGAGTACTGCTCAACGACATCTGGGGTTGGACCGACAGCGTCACTCAGCGCGAGTTCGCGATAGTCGGCCGGGTGGATGGCACGTCGTTCGTGGAGGTGACCGATCCGGCCAAGCCGGTGTACCTGGGTGAGCTCCCGATGACCAAGGGCGCCAAGGCGAATATGTGGCGCGACATCAAGGTCTACAAAAACCACGCCTACATAGTTGCGGATGGCGCCGGCCCGCATGGCATGCAGATCTTTGACCTGACCCAGCTCCGCACCGTGCAGAAGGCTCCGGTGCTGTTCAAGGAAACAGCGCACTACGATCGCATTCACAGCGCGCACAACATCGTCATCAACGAGGCAACCGGCTTCGCGTATCCCGTGGGCAACAGCATGGGTGGGGAGACCTGCGGCGGCGCCCTGCACATGATCGACATCCGCGATCCATCGGCTCCCAAGTTCGCCGGCTGCTATGCCGATCCATCCACCGGCAAGGCCCGCACCGGCTACACCCACGATGCACAGTGCGTCGTTTACCACGGTCCCGACGAGCAGTACAAGGGCCGCGAGATCTGCTTCAACTCCTCCGAGACGGCGCTCGGCATCGCCGACGTGACCGACAAGAAGAGCCCCAAGCCGATCAGCGTGGCTTCCTACCCCAATGTTGCTTACGCGCACCAGGGCTGGCTGACCGAGGATCATCGTTACTTCTATCTGAACGATGAGGGAGACGAGCTGGCCGGCACGGCACCAATGACCCGGACGCTGGTGTTCGACCTGGCCGATCTCGATGACCCGGTAGTGTCCAAGGAGTTTTTCGGCACCACTCCCGCCACCGACCACAACCTGTACGTCCGGGACCGGTACATGTACCAGTCGAACTATGTGTCGGGGCTCCGGGTCATCGACGTTAAGGATCCGGCGAACCCGGTAGAGGTCGGCTACTTCGACACGGTGCCGTACGGCGAGAACCAGCCGGGCTTTGCCGGCAGCTGGAGTAATTTCCCGTACTTCAAGAGCGGCGTCGTGGCGGTAACGAGCATGAGGGAGGGGCTGTTCATGGTGCGCTACCAGCCGCAGACGCTGGTGCCTTGATGAGAGCTGCGCTCGGGATGACAGCGTTCATTATCATCATCCTGACGGGCTGCGCCGGACCAACTCCCGAAGGTGCGGCTCCGGCCCAGTCCGCGCGGCTCTATGTCGCCAACCAGGACGATGCCACCGTCTCCATCATCGACGCCAAGAGCCAGGTTTTGGCGGAGACCGTGGATCTCAGACGCTACGGCTTCGCCGACAACGCCAAGCCCCACCACGTTCAGGTGGAGCCCGACGGCAGCGCCTGGTACGTCACCCTGATTGGGGCAGGGAAGGTGGTGAAACTGGATCGGTCCAACCGCCTCCTGGCCAGTGCCGATCTCCAGGTGCCCGGCCTGATGACCCTGCACCCGACTCAGGATCTCATGTTCGTCGGCCGCTCCATGAGCGCGGTCAACCCTCCGCCCCGGATCGCGGTGATCCGCCGCTCGGACATGCGGGTGCTGGATGAGATCGACCTGCTATTCCCGCGGCCCCACGGGATCGCCGTCCACCCCTCGGGCGAGCAAGTGTTCGCGGCCAGTCTGGGCACCAATCAACTGGCAAGCGTAGGCGTGGCTGATGGAGAGGTACGTATCGTGGATGTGCCGGGGCCGGCCCACGGTTTCGTACAGGCGGCGGTGTCGCCCGACGGCCACTGGCTTGCGGTAACCGCGGAGCTGACCGACGAGTTGATGATCTTCGACCTGACCGATTTGCGGGAGCCAAAGCTGGCGCGCACCGTGCCGATGCCGGATGGTCCGTTCGAGCCCCTGTTTACCGGCGACGGCAGCTGGATTTACGTCACCTGTCTCGGTGCCAACCGCGTGGCGGTGGTGGATACCCGCAGTTGGGAGGTCGCAACGGTTCTGCAGCACGACGCATTCGCCCAGCCCCACGGGGCTGCACTCTCGCCGGATGGGCAGCATGTGTTCGTCGGCAACCGGCACCAGCTGGGCGGTATCCATGACCATCATGGAGGCAAACCCACCGGCGCCGGTACCGTGGTTGCAATCTGCGCCGCGAATCGCAGGCCCGATGCAGCCATCCAAGTCGGCAACTACGCCGCCGGCATGGGCACGCCGCTGCCTCCCACGGTGCCGCCCCCGCGTCCGTGCCGTTAAGGCTGTGGCTGCTGCTGCTGCCCGCTTTGGTAGGTTGCGCCCGGTCGGCGGGCAGGAGCGCTGCCGGCCGTCCCGCCGTTTCCGCCCTCCCAGTCTACCAACAGATCATCTCTCCGTTCCCGCTCTTCGACTCCGCTGGCAAGGCTCTCGAGCTCGCGTTCCTTGGCGGGTTCAACGCGCCCCGTCCCCAGCTGGTGGATGCCGATGGTGATGGTGATCTCGACCTCTTCCTGCAAGAGGTCACCGGTAAAGTCGCGCTATTCGAACGGGAGAGCCTGGCCCGAGCGGAGCGCGGGAGCGCAGCCGAAGCCGTACCCGAGTTTCGCTTCAGCACCTCGCACTACGCCGGTCTGGATGTAGGAGAGTGGTACCGTTTCGCCGACGTGGATCAGGATGGAGATCTGGATCTCTTGGCGGAGCAGCCCTACAGCTACATCAAGTACTACCGGAATGATGGTGCATCAGGTGCCCATAAGTTCGTTCTTGTGGCCGATACACTCAAGGACACCGAAGGCCGCCCTATATTCTCCGACCGCCAGAACATTCCTCAGCTTGGCGACCTCGATTGCAATGGCCGGTCCGATCTCCTGATCGGGCGGCTGGACGGCACCGTGGCCCGCTACGAGGCCGAGCCCTCGAACGGCGGCAGCGCGCCGGCGTTTCGTCTGGTGGCGGCTGAATTCGAGGGAATAAAGATCGTAGGGCAACAGGGAACGACCCCGGGTCAGATGAATCCGGGAGCATTTACTCCTGGGCCGAGTATGCACGGCGCCAATACCATGGCGCTTTCGGATCACGACCGGGATGGCGACCTGGATCTTTTTTGGGGTGACTTCTTCGAGCCGGGCCTGCTGCTGCTGGAGAACACCGGCTCCTGCCCCCAGCCGAACCTTCGGGGTAACCCCGTTCAGTTCCCGTCCGGCAATCCGATCCTGACGTCCGGCTACAATGCGCCCACCTTCGGCGAGTCCGAGGGAGCTTCTCAAGGGGAATTGGTTCTCGGCGTACTGGGAGGCGCGTTCAATCCCCTGCGCACCTCCGCTGAGAATCTTTACTACTTGCGCCGCACACCCCGCGGCTGGACTCTCCTGAGCCGGCGTCTGCTGCCGATGCTGGATATCGGAAGCGAAAGCACACCAGCGGTAGTCGACCTGGACCAAGACGGCGATCTGGATCTCCTGCTGGCCAACAAACTGGATCCGGCCGATCTCAAGACATCGCGGCTCTACTTCATGGAGAACACGGGCTCGCCCACCCGCCCTGAGTTCGTGCTACGGAGGCCGCTGAGCCTTCCCCCGCGGTATCACTATGCGCCGGCCTTCGGCGACCTGGATGGCGACAGGGTGCCCGATCTGATACTGGGCCACTGGGGTGCCCAGCTCGCATGGTTTCGGGGCACCCAAAACAGCTTCGAGGCAGTGGACACAGCGTTTGTAACCATCACCCGCGGCAGTAACACGGTGCCCGCACTGGGCGACCTGGACGGCGACGGCGACCTCGATCTCATGGTGGGGGAATCCTCCGGGTGGCTCAACTACTACAGGAATACCGGCACGGGGCAGCGGCCTCAGTTCACCCTGGTCGGCGACGAATATGGGGGCATGAAAGTAGGCCGCCGGAGCGCGCCGCTGCTGCTGGATATCGATCGCGATGGCGATCTCGATCTGGTGGTAGGCTCCGAGCTCGACGGGCTGGTCCTGTTCCGGAATGTCGGCACCCGGTCAGCCCCTCGCTTCGAGCGCGCTACCGTTCCGATGCCTGAGGTGCCGGCGCTCGCCACTCCCGCGGCGGGTGATTTAGACGGCGATGGCGATCTGGATCTGGTAGTGGGGAACGTGGGAGGTGGGGTGTTGTACTTGGAGCGCCGCTGACGGCGAGGAATTGCTCCGGACTGCACCCCAGCAATACAGTCGCCCCTTCCGCCCATCCCGGGCACAGCCCTTGCCTCGTCAGCCTGCCTGAGTACGGGGTAAACCCGCCTCTTACCACGACTTCCTATCAAGATCTCGTCCATATCGGTCGCTCCGCATGCGGAGTACGCCCGATAGTGCCGGGTTTCACTAGAGCATTTCCCTGAGAGGCGCCCGACGTGCGACCCGCCAGTCTCATGGTGACGTGGTGACCGAATGCCTTAGATGCCACACCCCGATTCCGGTGGATGGCCGCTTTTGCTCCAATTGCGGCACCCCATCGGGAGAGTTCGCGCATGTCTGCCCGCCTGATCCGACCAATGAACTGAGACAGCGCCTGGCCCGTACTCTCGCGGGCCGTTATGAGATAACCAGGCTGTTGGGCCGGGGGGGCATGGCGGTGGTGTTCCTGGCGGAGGATCTCGCTCTCGAGCGGCAGGTGGCAATCAAGGTGCTGCCCCCGGAGATGGCTCACGATACCAAGCTGATTCCCCGCTTTCAGCAGGAAGCCAAGACCGCAGCCAAGCTCGACCACCCCAATATCATCCCGATTTATCGGGTGGAAAGCGAGGCCGGGCTCGACTACTTCGTGATGAAGTACGTTACCGGCCGCTCACTCGAGCAGGTTTTGGAGGATGGACCGATACCTATCGATCTCGCCCGCAGGGTACTCCGAGAAGCCGCGCTGGCGCTCGGCCACGCCCACAAGCGCCGGATCGTGCACCGGGACGTGAAGCCCGCCAACATCATGCTGGAGGAGGACGGGCGGGTTGTTCTGACCGATTTCGGCATCTCCAAGGCAGTGCAGGGGGCCTCGCAACTGACCGGTACCGGCACCATTATCGGTACCCCGCACTACATGGCTCCGGAACAGGCCAAGGGATTGGCGGTGGACGGAAGAGCGGACCAGTACGCCCTCGCTGTGGTGGGGCACCAGATACTTACCGGTAAGCAGCCCTTCGACGGCGCGGCTCACAGCATCCTCTACAAGCACGTTTTCGAGGCGCCACCGCGAGTGCTCGAGCTGCGGCCCGAGGTACCCCGCGACCTGTGCGCCGCGCTGGAGCGCGCGCTCGCGAAGGAGCCGGACCAACGATTTACCACGATGGAGGAGTTCGCCACCGCGGTGAGTGGAGAGCGCCGAGCCGTTCGCACCGTGGTGAGCGCCCCGGTGAAGCCGGTGGACAAGCCTTCGGTAGAGGCGAAGCTGGGTAGAGTCCGCTCAGCGCTGCACCGCGGCCTGGTGGCGGCTGGTGTTTGCCTGTTGGCAGGAGGAGCCGCATGGGCCAGCCTGCGGCAGTCTCCGGTTCCGCCGGCGGCTCTTACACCCGTGGAACCGGCCGCAGCCGAGCCCGTGCTCCAGGCAGCCGTGGAATTGACGCCCAGGGTACCGAAAGCTGCGCCGGTTCCGGTCGACACAGCGACTCCGGTTTCACCCAAGAAAGCGGTGAAGAAAGACCCGGTCCAGCTGACGGTCGACTCCGAGCCTTGGGCCATGCTGTACCTGGATAACGTCGAGATCGGTCCGACGCCGGTGACGGATTACCCGCTGCCACCAGGCAGGCACCGAGTTCGCCTGGAGCAGGAGGGCTATCAGACAAAGGAAGAGATTGTTGTGGTCACCGGGCCAGCGCCCGTCCGGCGCAGCTACAGTCTGGAGCCGGCAGGTCCACCGTGAATTTTGCGGTTCGGGGGTGACTGGTCGCGACCTGCGACCTGCCCGGTCGCCTCGCACCTCGCCAACCGAGCCGCCGCCGCAAAATCAGCAACGTCCAACGATGTATCGGACCTGGTTCACCAATCTCGCTCGCCTGTAGTGATTTGCGTTCGCAACCGGGTTCGTCGGGATTGCCCCAGGCCCGGTCAGCGTCGGGGCACACGCGTTGCAGTTAGGGCCCCGTCCGCCTTCAGCTACAATCTTCACAACTACGCGCGAAAACCCGAGATCGCCAGAAGTGCCGGCCCGATGGTCCGACCGATCCCGCGCGCAATTCCGGAGTAAACCAATGGTCAGCTTCCTGAAAGGTCGCCGCCGCGAGGACGACTCTGTGGTCGCCGTCGACTCCAGCGGAAGAAATGTTGCCGCGGCGCTGGAGGCACTTGTCGCCCGCGCCGAAGCCGCCGCGAACGACCTGAGGTCGCTCGCCCCGATCCTGGAGCGAACGGCAGAATTCGACGAACTTCGGGGACGCTGCGAAGCGGTCGAGCGTCAGGTTACCGGGCTGGAGCAGCTCGGGAGCCAGCTCAGTATGGCGCAGGAGCAGGTCGAGCGGGTCATCAAGACCCAGACCGCCACCGAGGCTCGAATCTCTCATTCAGGCGAGGACGTGGAGCGGCTCCAAAGCCAGATGGGCACCCTGAGCGACAAGGTGGAAACAGCGCTTCTTCTGAGGGAGCAGGTCGACTCCTTCATCAGCCTGCAGGGTCCCCTCACCGCTCTCCGAACCGATTCTGAATCGCTTCGGACTCAGCTCTCCGAACAGGCCGAGAACGTTGCCCGGATGCGTACCCAGCACGACGATGCGCTCACCGCTCACCGCCACACCACGTCCCGGCTGGAGAACTTCGATCAGGACTTCCAGGCCGCCACCGGGAAGCTGGAGGACATGGTCCGCCGGGTGCAGTCAGTGGAGCAGTCTCTGGAGCCCATCAACCAGGCCTCCAGCGCCATCCCCGATGTTCAGCACCAGCTTGCCGTGCTCAAGGCCCTGGCCGATCAGGTAGCCCAGAAAACCACTATGCTGGAGCAGGAGCGCGAGGCGATCGACCGCGCGGCCAGCCAGATCGCCCAGCTCACCCGCATGGACCGGGAACTGGATGCCTGGCTCCGCCGGCAGGAAGAGCAGATCCGACGCTTCGGACCGATCGAGGCCAAGCTCAGCGAAGTGAAGACCATCCAGGATAAGGTGTTGTCCCGGAGCGAGGAGCTTCAGGCCACCTCCCAGAAGATCGAGGACGCCCAGCAATCCGCCCGCCAGTCTCTCACCGATCTGCGCGAGCAGATGCGGAAGAGCAGCGAAGGCTTTGAGCTGGAGCATCGCGGGCTGCACGCGGTGAGCGAGCGTATCGCCGATCTCCGGAATGCGGTCAAGGAATGCGAGGCCCGCCTGGCGGTTTTGGATGCCGCGAGCCAGGGTACCGCGGCAGTGCAGGCGCAGGTCCGCCAGGCCGGCGAGCAGGCCGCGGAGCTGCATCGGGAGCTGATGGCGGTGGCGGAGGAGGCCGCTCGCAACGCCTCCCTGCGGCAGGATGTTCATCGGCTCGACGGTGTGGCAAGCGACCTGGCCGCACGCATGCGCCGGATCGACGAGATCAGGCCGGGTGTGGAGCAGGCGGTGGAACAACTCTCAACCTTGAGGGGCACCCGTGAGCTTCTGGCCGACGGGCTGGAGCAGATGCGTGCCGCGGCCGAGGAGATGACCCGGCTCCGGGAGAATCATGGAGAGACGCAGGCCTGGCTGGCCAACGCTGATGTGTGGACCCGGAAGGTTCAGACGCAGGTGAAGGAGCTCAGCGGTATGGAGCCGGCAGTCGAGCGGATGCGCACGGAGGTCGAGCAGGTAAAGAGCTCCATGCAGCAGATCGAGTCTCGCCGGGAGATAGTAGAGGAAGTGCAGCGCGGCTTGCTGGACGTGGGCACGGCCGCCGGAGAGCTGAAGGAGCGGACCGAGGGCTTACGGGCCCGCATGGAGGGAGCGGAGCAGAAGTTTACCCAGCTCGCACGCCAGGCCGAGGGTGCCCAGCGCCTATCGGACACCATCTCGGTGGTAACCGGCTCGGTGGAAGAGGCGGAGCGGCGCATGGATACCGTTGATGAATCGGTACGGGGGCTGGAAGGCCGCACCCAGCAGATCGATCAGGTGGAAGAGCGCATTCGGCTTCTGGGACAGGAGCTGGAGCAGCGCCAGGGCGCGCTCGACAAGGCAACCGAGCATCTCACCCGGGCATCCGCGCTCCGGAAAGAGGCGGCGGAGGCGGCTCAGCGGATGGAGGAGGTTACCCGCGCCGTCGGTACCACGCTGGGGCAGGCCGAAGAGCGGGCCGGAAACCTCCAGCGCATCTCCAGCGAGCTGGAAACTCGCGCCGGCGCACTGAAGGTGGTTGACCGCCAGCTGGCACACTTCGAGGAGCTGCTCGGCAAGTGGGAGTCAGCCCAGACCGAAGCCGCCAAGGCCCTGGAGCAGACCGTTGCACGCCAGGCCGGCGTCGAGGCCATCGAGGCGCAGGTGAAGCACGTCTTCGATCTGGCAGAGCGCACCGTAGAGGATGTCCAGAGCATTGGATCGGCCCGGCGGGAAATCGAGGAGACCCGGGCTATGCTGCAGGCGACTCAGGATCAGTTCAAGGCCACCGAGGAGACGCTAAAGGGATTCGAGGCAAGGAAGCGTCAACTGGAGCGGGCCGAGCAGCGCCTGGCCCGGGCGGAGGCGCTGGCGCTCGGGATCCGTTCCACGGTCGAGTCGCTGACCGCCCAGAAGACCGTGGTGGAGCACGCGATGGAGTCGGCCGGCGCACTCAGTTTTCAGATGAAACAGGCAGAAGCCCTGATCGGAGCGCTGCGCCGGGAGCGGGATCTTGCCTGCGACCTGAAGACGGCGGTGGCCGCACTGTCGGATGAGGATGAAGACCAGGACAAATAGCGGAAAGTTGTCACCCTGAGCACGATCGAAGCGCTCAGGGTGACAACCTGCTTTTTCTAGAAACGGTACCTGGCCCCTACCTGCATCGTCCAGCGGGAACGATTCACTCCCGCAGTGTTCTCGCCGCTTACGATCTGCTCGATCTGGGTCGGGGGGCTGAACCGGTAGATGGGCCGGTTATTAGCGGCATCGAAGCCGGTGGCGCTGAGAAACCGCGGCCCCTCCTCGAACTCACTCACCTGCTTGTAAAGCCCCCAGTCATGATCCATGAAGTTGAGCACGTTGAACAGGTCGAGAGATAGCTCGATGCCCTGGCCGCTGACGGTTGGAATCGACACACCAAGGCGGGCATTTAGGTAATTCTGCCAGGGGTTCCGGCAGGAATTCCGCTCCATCAGCCCGCCCCTCGCCTCCGCGAGGCAGTCCTGGCTGGAGATGAACTGATCCAGGGCGGCGAACTGGGACGGATCGACCAGGGTAATCTGACTCGGATCGGCCGGGATGAAAGGTATGTCGTTCCCGTTGATCCCATCGGCATTGGCGTCTCCATTCACTATCCAGGCGTACGGATCACCCGCGCGGCCCAGGTAAATCAGCGAGAAGCTGGAGCGGAGTGGAAGGTTGACGGTCCCGCTTACCGTAAACTTGTGCGGCACGTTAAACACGGAGGTACGCGGGTTCCGGCTCTCCAGCGGTCCGTCCACAGCTGCGAACTGATAATTGGAAAACGCCTGACTGCTGGTGAGCGAGATGGCATCAGTGGTGTTGGAATAGGTATATCCCGCGTTGAGCTCGACTCCCCCCGAGAAACTCTTCTGGAGCTGCACCGTTCCCGAGTAGGTGCGACCGGCGGAGGTATTGGTGTGCAGCACTGCCGCCCCCACCGCATCGAGTCCACTGGACGGCGCGATCCGGCTGGGGACTGCAGCGAAGGCCCCGGTTCCGCCCACTCCGATGGTGCCGTACATGAAGCGACCTTCCGAGTTGACACCGCGGTTGACCAGGTTGGCGTCCTGCACGTATAGCTGGTTCACATTTTTAGAGTAGAGCAGGTCGACTGTACCCACCAGGCCACCTGGCAGCCGTTGGTCGGCGCCCAGGCTGATGCGGAAGGTCTGGGGAAACTTGAAGTCAGGCTCGAAGTAGTTCGGCTCGGGACGAGCGGCGCTGGCGCCTGCGCCGGAAGGGCAACTCGAGGGTTGACTGGCCGGGTCCACCGTAAATACGGGGATGTCACCAACCGTGGCGCACGTCAGCTCCACCTGCTCGAGCCCGGTGTTGACGAACGCGTTCGAGAGCCACACATATGGTGGCCGACCGGTGAAGTAGCCGACGCCACCCCGTACTATTGTGAGCCCCCGGCCGGTCGGATCGAAGTTCATTCCGAGCCGGGGCGACCAAAGTACATTGCCGGTGGGAAAGTCGGCGGTATTGATCGGCAGGGCCGGGTTGGCGGCCAGAGCGGGGTTCTGGGCCGGCTTGTCACTGAACGGCACGTCGATCCTGAGACCGGCGGTCAGCGTCAGTTGGTTGTTGGGAGTCCACTCGTCCTGGGCGTACACACCTATCTGCTGGACGTTGAAGGTGGCGACCGGACCTTCAGGTCGCGCGGCTGTCGCAAGCCGCCGCTGGTATGCCGCGGGAAGTCCGGCCTCGAGGCTATCCAGGCTATTGAATGCCCAGACGCCAATCTTTGCCTGGAAGAAAGCGTTATCGAACTTGTAGAACTCGTTGGCCGTACCAACCGTGAAGCGGTGAGCGCCGCTGCCGAACGAGAGATTGTTCTGGATCGAGAAAACGTTCTGATCCAGGGAATTGAGCTGAGAGAACCGCTCCGCACCCGCCGCGAGCCAGCTGCCGGCGGCACCAACCTGTCCAGCGCGCACCAGAACCAGCGGCCGGTCGCTGCCGAGCTTCCGCAGGTCGCTGATGGCCGAATAGCCGGCCAAGAACTCGTTGGAGATTCCCGAGCCGAACTGACTGGTCCATTTGATCCGGGCGGTGTTGGTGGTGTTCTCGAACTCGTAACCGCTGTTGGAAAGTTGGTAGCCGTCGCGTAGGCGGCCCGGAATCGCCGGGCTCGAGGCCAGGCGGCCCAGGATGCCGCGGCTGGCATCAACGAAGTTGTAGCTGGCCTCGACCAACCCCAGCCTGCCAAGCTGCCAGTCGAGCTTACCGAAGATGTTGACGTTGGGGTTCGACAGGGATGGTGACCTGGCGTCTCCTACGTCGGTCACCCCATAGGTCGCCGCCAGGATGTCCCGAAAGCGGTCGGCCTGAGCCAGGGTGAAACCGGTTCTTGCCAGATCCGATACATCGTCTCCCGACAGGTTGAAGTTGGAGGAAAAGGGCGCGTCACGATCCTGAATATCGACGGCAGTGAAAAAGTGCAGCCGATCCCTTACGATGGGCCCGCCGAGAGACCCGCCGTACTGGCCTATTGAGAGGCCGGGAAAGGTGGGATCGGTGCGGAAGCCCGAGATTCCCTTGTCCTGGTAGTAGCCGAAGATCGAGCCGGTCCAGTTGTTGGTGCCGGACTTGGTGATTGTGTTCACCAGCCCCCCACTGAAGCTGCCCTGCCGCACGTCGAACGGAGCGACCAGGACCTGGAACTCCTTCACGGCCTCTACGGAGATCGGGCGGGCCCGTGCCTGGCCGCCGGGCGAGCCGGTCTCAGCCAGCCCGAAAACATCGTTGTTGACCCCGCCGTCAACCTGGAGGTTGTTGTAACGGTTGTTCTGGCCGGCAACCGACGTTCCCACCACCTGCGGGCTGATCTGGATGAGGTCGGTAAAGTTGCGGCCCTGCAGCGGGAGGCGGGCAATTGCACTGTCCGAAATCTGCTGTGAGGGCCCGGTTCGGCTCGCGCTGAGCAACGGGTCCCCTGTCGCGACAACTTCGATCTCCTCCAGCTGCACGGCCTCCGGCTGAAGCGTCACATCCGCGGCCAGCCGCTGGCCCAGTACCAGTGCGATTCCAGGCCGAGCTGAGGGTCTGAATCCGATCGCCCGGATAGTCAGGACGTACCCCGTCCCGGGCTGCACGTTGTCGATGAAGAATCTGCCCTCGGAGTCGGCGTTTGCCGTATATGTCTGTCCCGTCTCAGCACTTCGCAGTTCCACCAGCGCTCCGTCAGCACCTCCTCCTCCGCTCCGGGTGACCCTTCCCTGGACAGCAGATCCCGTTACTCCCTGGGAATTAGCGTCGACCCACCCAGCCGCAAGCAGTCCGAGGGTCAGGATGGCGGATCTCAGGTGACCATGAAAGAGCTTCATCTTCGGTATCCGGTCTTGAGAATGTTCGTTCAGAGTCTGTCAGCTATGATATCCGGGGAGGTGGGTTGGTCAAGCTGGCCGGTCTGCCGTTACCAGATCCTTACCTGAGCCAGGCAACCGCCGGATCATGATCGCTCGCCTCCGCAGTCCCGACCGAAGGGAAACCACATTGAGATACACCAGGTCCAGCAGTGGCTGCGGCCATAGGTCTTCGCGAATGCCCGGGGGGACTTGAAACTAAGGTGGCGTTCCGCTTTGACGAGGGCTGCAGCTCAAACAAGAAAAGGCCCGGGAGCGGTCCCGGGCCTTTCCATTCTACTATCCGGTAGTGCTACTCCTCTTCGACTCCAGCGCCGGCTGATGCCGCCGCTTCGTTGATTCCCGACTCGCCCAGCTGGGTCAGCTTCTTGTCGGCCGCTTCTTCTTCCTGGAGGTTCTGCTGCAGCAGCTGTGCTGCCTCTGAATAACCCAGCAGTTCGGCATAGGTCCGAAGACAACCATAGGCGGCAATTTCGTAGTGCTCAACCTTCTGGGCGGAGGCTATAAGCGCGGCATCGATTACCTGCGGTTCGCCGTCTTCCTCCATCATCTCCTTGCCTTCCTCGATCAAACCTTCCATCCCCTTGCACTTCTTGCCCCGAACCGCTTGCCCAACCTCCTGGAAAACCCGCTCCAGTCGTTTGATCTGGCCCTCTGTTTCCTTCAGGTGCGAGGTAAAAGCTCGCTCGAGGTCCGGAGATTCCGCGGCTTTGGCCATGCGTGGCAGGGCCCGAGTCAGCTGTTTCTCAGCGTTGTAAATATCCCTCAGCTCTTCAATGAAGAGTTTCTCCAGTGAGTCCAAACTCATGCTTTGCTCCTCGGGTTGTTTCCCGGCTCACTAGCCGCATCCGTTGCTTCCTTCTTCACTTTCTTCGCCGACTCTTTCACCTGTTCCTTGACCATCATGCCGGCTTCCTGCACCGCCTGCTTCACGTCGGGAGCATGCTCGGTGATCTCAGTACGGACCGCTTCCTTAACTTCGCGACCGGCCTCCACCGCGGCGTCCTTCACCCGCTCGGCTGTCTTCCCGGCCCGATCTACCAGCTCGTCGCGGGTTGTTCCCATGAGCTCGTTCTCTCGGTCCGTGCCAGGCAACAGCAGCCCGATGGCCATGCCGACGATTGCGGCACCGATTGCCACCGTGAGAGGATTCTCCTCAGCCACGTGCTCCAGATTGGTCTTGACCCGCATGGTCTGGCGCCGGGCCTGCCCGCCGAACTCTCCTATGCGCTCCTGGGTACCGCTGGCGAACTCACTGGCCCGCTCCGCGAGCCCGCTGGCCGCATCGCTCACCTTGTCTTTGACGTCGCTCACGGCACCGCCAACCCGCCCCTTGGCCCCGGAGCCGGACTGCCGGCCTTCGCCCTGCCGGCGATCGGCAGCGGTATAGGCATAGCGCGCCATCCGGTTGCCCGATATGTCGCTGCTTGACCGCTGCGTAAGAAGCCATGTGACTCCGGCGCCCACCGCGATAACGGGGAGTGGATTCTCCCGAATCACGTCCACCAGGCGATAGCCGGTTCGGCGGGCCTGCTCACCGACATTCGACACCGCATCCTGAGCGGCGCTCTTGATTGCGCTCTTGGCTTCATGCTTGAGATTCTGAGGGCTGAGCCGGTCTCCCAGCTCGTCGATGTTCTGACTCATCCGGTTACGGGTTTCCTCGATCTCGCGCTCGATATCTTCGGGACTCTTGTCGCTCTTCGATTCAGAGGATTCGAAGTCCTGACCTGTCGGCTCGTAAGCGAGCCCGGGATTCTGTCTCTGGTACTCACTCATGACCGTTGCTCCTTCGCCCACTGGACGTCGTCTTTAAGGGATTCAACTGTTCGGCGGGGGGCGAGATCCACCCGCTTGAGTTCCTTCATGCCTCGCTGGAGCATTACGTAGCCCACGATCGCGAGGACTGCACCTACAATCAGCGCCGATACTGCAAGGGATATGTTCGCCAGATCCCGAATAGCCAGGATGAGGGCGGCCACCAAGGCCAGCCCACCCAGATAGGCGACAAATCCGCCGGCAGCTACCGAGATAACATTGGTTGTAAGACGAGAGATCTTATCGCTCATCTCCGCCCGTGCAAGCTGCAGCTCCTGTCGGACCAGGAGCGTCATGTCCTGGGTGAGCTGGCCGAAGAGCTCGCCGATGCTGCGATCTTCTCTAAGCGCCGGCATGGCCGCCTCCCTGATACCCGCGCTCGGTTCCCGGAAGCGGGTTGTAGCCGCCGTTGCCCAACCGATCCCGGCCTGAGAACTCCGGACCGCGATTGAACCGCTCCCGCTGCGAGCTCTTGAGGAAGCGC
>JACCRS010000125.1 GCA_013813435.1 Gemmatimonadales bacterium | reverse complement strand
GCTTGGGGAGCAGCTCGCCGCCGAGCACCCCGAAATAGCCGTGGCGTGGATGTCGGGATACCCGCGCGATAGCGCGTTCGCCGGTAACGAGGGTGCCGACGCGCAGCCATTTCTTCAGAAGCCGATTGCACCCGACGTACGGATCGGCACCGTGCGGGATCTCCTCGCGCGCAGAGCCTCCGACCAGTGCCCTGCCTCGACTGCCGTCCCGAAGTGGTGCATCTTGTACCTTGCCCCTGGCGTATTGTGGCCCAACTGGAAAAGAGCAGCCGGTCCTATGGCATACGATCCTCCGGTTCCGTGGTCGCCCTCCGGTCCCAACGAACAGCCCTCGACTCTGCCGAAGGACAGCCAGGGTCAGGCGATCAACGAGGATAGGCGCGCGCGGAAAGCCAGAGAGGCCGACTTCGAGGCGAAGCATGGGCGCAAGATGAGCAAGAAGGATCGGAAGCGACTGCGGGGTGGCTAGGTAGACAGGCGGACAGGCGGACAGGTGGACAGAGTGGACAGGGGGACGGGCGAACGGGCGGTAAGGCGGTAGGGGGAGAGGTCATTGCAGCTACCGCCTTACCGTCGTGCCGCCTGTTCTGCATCCAGGAGAACTTGACCTAGCACAACCTAGCACCCATGGCTTCCAGCAAGAAAGAGTTGCCGGTCAAAGGCTTCACCTCGAAATCCGCCTGGGAGACCTGGCTCGAGCGTCATCACGAGAAGTCCGCTGGCCTCTGGCTCGAATTCGCCAAGAAGGGGAGCGGGCTGGTCTCACTCTCATACGCCGAGGCGCTCGAGGTTGCCGTTTGTTATGGCTGGATCGACGGGCAGACGGCTTCGGTCGACGCCAAGCGATACCGGCAGCGCTTCACACCCCGCCGAGCCCGGAGCAAGTGGTCCCAGATCAATCGGGCAGCCGCCGAGCGCCTGCAGGCGGAAGGCCGGGTGGCGCCTGCGGGCCAGCGGGCGATCGAAGCCGCCCAGCGGGATGGGCGCTGGGCCGCCGCCTACCCGTCTCCCCGGAACCTGACAGTGCCGAACGATCTACAGGCGGAGCTGGATGCCCGTCCGCGGGCGCGGATCTTCTTCGATCAGCTCGACAGCCGGAACCGATACGCCATTCTCTACCGCCTGCACGACGCCAGGAAGCCCGAGCCCCCCCCGCAGCGGCGGCTGGAGAAGTTCGTCCGCATGCTGGAAGCAGGCGAGACCCCGCACTGACAACCTACAGTTGAGGTCCTATGACCGTACCCCAGCCCGAACCGCATCCCCGTCCGTTCCCGGAACCCGGCAGCCCCACTCGCCAGCCGGACCCGCCACCCAAACCGGAGCCGCAGCCCGACGGGACACCCGAGTTCGACCCGCAGCCCCAGTCAACTTCTGCCACACATCTGTGTCCTTCGTGATGAAAAGCTGCGCGGAGGCTGCTGCTCAGGGTGTTGTTTCCCTACGCTCCCTTGCGGCGTCCACCGAAAACAGTCCCGCACCATGAACCAGCAGAAACCCGGCGCCGAACAACATTACCAGAGCGTCGTAGTTCTCCAGGAACGGCTGCCCGATATGAACCAGCAGCAGGGCGACGATAAAATTGATCACCATGACAGCCGCAGCCCACCTGGTGTACGCCCCCACCACAAAGAGCAAGCCGCAGATGAACTGGGCGTAGGCTGAAACGAACGCGGCGAACAGAGGGAAAGGAACACCGTGGCCGGCCAGGAAGTGGCTGAACTCCAGCATTCTGTCATAGCCGAAAACGTTGTCTGCCGCACCCCAGACCAGCCGGTAGCCGACAATCAGGCGGATGAAGAGCGGACCGTACTCGCGATAGGGCTCCAGGGTGCGGTCAATCGCGCCCAGGCTAAGGTGAGCCATGGGTGGGATAACTCCGACATGAGGTGGGGTGACACGAGGGCTCCGTCAACCTCTACGGGAGTCAACTAGCGAAGTTACATCGTCGTTCGCCTACACGCGGTACCCACTGGATTGCTTCGGGGGCTGCGCCACCCTCGCAATGACTCCTACCCGTCCTACCGTCCCACCGTCCTGACCGCCATACCGCCATACCGCCATACCGCC
>JACCRS010000117.1 GCA_013813435.1 Gemmatimonadales bacterium | reverse complement strand
CCGCTTCTGATCACCGGTGCCAACGGCACCCTGGGCCGGGCCTTTGGTTTGCGATGCGATCTCCGCGGCCTGGCGTATCGCCTTCTCACCCGCGCTGAACTGGATATCGCCGATCCGCTCTCGGTTCAAACGGCTCTGGCTCGGGAGAATTGCTGGGCGCTAGTCAACGCAGCTGGCTACGTGCGGGTGGATGACGCTGAGCGAGAGCCGGACCGCTGCCTGCGAGAGAACACCGAGGGCGCCGCAGTGCTTGCCGAGGCGTGCGGTGCTCGGGATATTGCGCTGGTTTCGTTTTCCAGCGACCTGGTATTCGACGGACGGCAGACCTCGCCCTACAACGAATCCGACCAGCCCAACCCTATCAACATCTACGGGAGAAGCAAAGCGGAAAGCGAACAGCGGGTTCTGGCAGTGCATCCTGATGCCCTGGTCGTCCGCACCAGTGCCTTCTTTGGCCCCTGGGACGAGCACAACTTCGTCACCCTAGCGCTCAGGAGCATAGCTGCGGCTCAGCGGTTTGCGGCTGCGGATGACACCATCGTTTCCCCAACCTATCTGCCGGATCTGGTGGATGCTTGCCTGGACCTGCTGATCGATGGGGAAAAGGGGATTTGGCACCTGGCAAGCAGGGGAGCGTTGACTTGGGCCGACCTGGCACGGAAAGCGGCCGAGCTGGCGGGCCTCGATGGCGCTTTGGTGGAAGGGCGGCCTATGAAAAGTTTCGGTCTGGCGGCAAGGAGGCCCAGGTACAGCGCGTTGTCAAGTCAGCGGGCCTGGCTACTACCACCGCTGGATCAAGCTTTGCGGCGCTACGTCAACGAGACCGGCTTCGGGCAGCGTCCGGAGGTGCCAGTGGGCGAGCGGCTGGAGGCGTAGGCGGACGGGCGGACGGAGAATAAAAGTCCTCCCGAGCAGGTCTAGCCGTAAAAATCGCACTAGACGACCCAAGACCTTCGCTGGGTTTAAGGCTGAGGTTTCGCCTTACCGCCCTCCGCCGTGCCGCCCGGATAACGACATCCCGGCGGGGACATTCCGGAACTGGCGCTGGCGCAGCTTGCCTACGTCGTCCGCCGCTTTCTTGCCGGCGATAAACGCGTGATCCGAGTTGTAGTACTCCCACTCCGCATAGCGCCCCGCCAGTACGATGTCCTGCGCCGACAGCCACTCGCGAATGAGGTTGACGTTTTGGGCCCGGTCGTGATCGTACACGACGTACGCGACCGGGAGGTCAACCTGGTGCGCCGCCCAGATCGGGTCGTCCGGAGTGAAGAAGCCCACTTTATGGCAATCTTCAATGCATCGCTTGATCAGCTCGTCGCCATCCACCGGGAGAGGCTTGGCGTCCGAATAGGTGATCTCACACGTGATACCGAAGCCGCCCGGCGGGTTGCAGTGCGGGCTGGCATTGCCCTGAACGAAGATGCGGTGGAATACCGTATCCTCTGGATAATAGATCCAATGCTTGTCGGTCAGGTTCTCACGGCCGACACCGATATTCACGCAGCGCACCGACACGTGTCGGAGAGCGGCGGCGGCGCGGACCACCTCAGCCGGCGCCTCGTCCCCCATGACGCGGATCAGGGACGGGAGAGGCATGGTGCTGATCAGGTGCTCGTACCGCGCCACACTTCCATCGGACAGCGTGACGCTGTGGAGCTTGGGCGATACGGCGGTCACCTTGGTATTGAGGCGAAGATCGCCCTTCAGGTGGGGCAGGAAGCCGTCCATCAAAGACTGGAAGCCGCCATGCAGAGGGTAGCCGAACCGTGCGTTCGGCCCCATCGGCTTCGGCACGGGCGAGAGGGCGCCGTGGATCATCTCCTCGAGGTTGGGCAAAGGCACCCGGCCACCGAGCCAAGAGGTTTCCATCTCGTCGAGAGGAACTGCCCAGAGCTTTTTATTGTATGGGATTGCGAAGTGCCGGGCGATTCCCGCTCCCCATACCTTGTAGATGAATTCCTCGAAGTTCCGCGGCTCACCCTTGTGATGGGGAGTGGTCCGGCGCTCCTTGCCGGCGTAGGCCAGTTTTTTGCCATTGCCGTTGGCCTTCATGAGCGGCTCGAACATGCCCCGGCGGTCGGGGCCGGTGTAGTCGCCGTTGGAGCCGTTGTCAGCCGCGGGCTTCTTTGCTTTCAGGCTGCCGAAGCGTGCCTCGATCGCTCCCACGATGCACTCGGAGATCACCTCGGGCGGCAGGCCGTAAAGCGCGCCCTGAAAGGGATACCGGGTGTAAACGTTCTTGCTGTGTATCCATGCCTCGCGATCCTGCCAGTGGACGTTGTCGCCCAGAAGCAGCTGGTACAGTTCGTGGACGTAAGGATCGTTGGAGAACATGATGTGACCGGCCAGGTCAAAGGTGAATCCGTTATCCTCGACCGACCGGCACCACCCACCCACCCGGCTCGCCTGCTCGACCAGCAGGGCGTCCTCGCCGAGGTGATATGCCGCGCTGAGTCCGGTAGGCCCTGCACCGATTACGACAACGGGGGCTCCCGGCGTTAATGCTTCTCTATGCTTAGGTGGCATGTAAGAGCCTGAATCCTTTCTGTTGCTCCAGCGGAACTCATAGATTTTTTGCAGGCAGCCAGATCACGCTGGTACCTGCAAGGTTTTTCTCCCGGCCATAGCCGGCATCAACAGCTCCTCCATGGCCGCTACCGTCACATCCCAGGAGGTACCTGCCAGCACCCGGCGCATTTGAGCCGCCCTTCGGGCTCTCTCATGCGTTGAGGAAGCCAGGGCTTTCTCGCACGCGTTAATGAATTCTTCGGGTGTGTCGCCGAGATACACAATTTCGCCGTACGGCTCCGCTACGTCCGTGATCGGCGTACTGACGATGGGAAGCTCCGCTGCCATGTATTCGAGAGTCTTGGTGGGACTGATGAACCTGGTCGCGTCATTTCTCGCGAATGGCAGCAGGCACACGTTCCATCCCGCGAGATAGCGTGGCAGCTCCTCGTAAGAGCGCTGGCTGAAGTAGTGGATGTTGCTCCTTCGCGGGAGGCGGTCGGGGTCGATCTTGACCACCGGCCCCACCAGCACGATCTGCCATTCCGGGTGCGAATCCGCCAGCCGCTCGACGATCTCCAGATCCAGCCGCTCATCGATGACGCCATAGAACCCCAGCCGGGGATGGGGAAGCTCAGCCTGATCCTCCGCCTCGCTGACTTCCCGGCCGACCGAGTCACGCAAGCGGAAGTGAGCGGCGTCCACGCTGCTGGGAAAGCAGTGCACATTGGGATGGCGGGACTGCTTTGCCCGGTAGAGACTGGGGCCGCCGGTGAACATCACGTCGGCATACTCCAGGAGCTGTACCTCGAACGCCAGCAGCTGGGGAGGAGCCCCGAGGAACAGCGAGAGCTCGTCCATGCAATCGTACACGGTGGCGACCGGATCGATAGCCATCGCCAGCGGTAAGGCCATCGGCGTATACAGCCAGGCCAGCAGGTTGGCCTCGCCCAGCTCCGCGCTGAGCTCGGCCATGAGGGGTTCGAGCGCGGCTAGCTGCTCGCCATGAAAGCCCGGGGCTTGCACCGGAGTTCGGGGACGAAATACCGTAACATTGGGATGAGGGGTACTACGCTCCCAGCGGGCCGGTCCCTCCGCATCGTATTGGGGCTCTTCCACGAAGACTACCGGGTGGGTTGCCGCAAGACGAGAGAGCAGGTGCTGGGGGCGCTGATAAACGAAATTCCAGCGCAGATGCGAAAATGCGACAATCGTATACGGAAGGTGCATGAAAGGCTCGTGCGTTTGCGAGTAGAACTGGGTAGCGTACATCTTCTTAACGCAAATTCGTCAGGCAGGCCCTCCTCCTCCAGAGCAGCTATGCCGCTCCGGCAGGCTCGCGTGCTTGTGGCCGCAGTTGAATCTCTCAGCGCCGCCAATCTGGTACTTTGCATGCTTCTTTTCGGGGTCGCGCACCTCTTAAACCATGTGAGTACCGTCACAGAAGAGTGAGCGCGAACCGTGACTTCTTATTTATGTAAATCAAGTCGGGAAATGAAGGCGCTCTCGGCCTTTCTGGAGGCACAATGACCACGAAGACAATACTCGGCGGGTTGACCGTCGGTGCCGGCTTGGTATATCTGCTTCATCCCCAGCAGGGGCGAATTCGAAGGGAACGGCTCAGTGAACGGCTCAAGCCTCTTATCGACGGAGCGAGCCGCATGCTCGAGCGGGGGGCTGGATCGGTGGTGCCGCCGACCTCGAGCTACGGCTCGCGCATTGGCGACCTCGAAGGTCTGGGCGACGCGACGCTTCGTTCAAAAGACCGTGGAACCACGGATTCGGGGAGCGGCGGAACCGTTCTGCAGCTGATGGGCGCGCTGCTGGCGCTTTACGCGCTCACGCGCCAGGGCAACGCAGCGGCCCTGATGCGCACAGTAGGCACCGGGCTGCTGGTTGGCACGGCAGGACG
>JACCRS010000112.1 GCA_013813435.1 Gemmatimonadales bacterium | reverse complement strand
CGTTCGGTAGCCTGTTCAACTTTGTCATGTACTTCTTCTCCGACCGCCTGGTGCTCAAGATGTACCGGGCACAGGTCGTGACCGCCCAGGAGGCGCCCGAGCTCTACGCCATGATAGATCGCCTTCGCCAGAGGGCTGGCCTGCCCATGCCCACGGTTGCGGTTGCGCCGCACGACCAGCCGAACGCCTTTGCTACCGGCCGGAATCCCAGCCATGCGGTGGTGGCAGTGACGACGGGGATCCTCAAGCATATGCCACAGGACGAGCTCGAAGGCGTCATCGCCCACGAGCTGGCCCACATCAAGAATCGCGACATGCTCATCGCTACAGTGGCCGCGGGGATTGCCGGGGCGCTCAGCAACCTTCCCTACCTGCTTATGTTCGGCGGCGGCGGGGATGACGATGACGGCCACCCCTTCGCCCAGTTGGCGTTGATTCTGCTGGCGCCCATCGGAGCGATGCTTATTCAGTTCGCTGTATCACGCCAGCGGGAGTTCGAGGCCGACCGCGTGGGCGCACTCATTTTGGGCCGGCCCACCCCGCTGGCAAATGCACTGGTGCGGCTGGATAACTTGGCGCACCAGATCCCGATGCACGTGGCGCCGGCCGTCGCCCCCCTCGCGCAGGTCAATCCGCTCGCAGCCACTGGCGGTGGTATCGCTAAGCTGTTCAGCACCCATCCGCCGACCGCGGAAAGGGTAGCGCGGCTCGAGGCGATGGCGCTGGGGCAATAGGTGGGACACCATGAGCCGGCAGTCTGGCTGGGCTTTGCCGGTCTGGTGTTGGCGTTGCTGGTGCTCGACCTTGGGGTCCTGAACCGGCGTTCCCATGTTCTGAGCTTCAAGGAGGCCATCAGCTGGAGCGCCGGGTTGATCACGATCGCCCACCTGTTTGGCGTGTTCGTGCTGTGGCGGGAGGGCACCCAATCGGCTCTGGAGTATTACACCGGCTACCTGATAGAGCTATCGCTCAGCGTCGACAATCTCTTCGTATTTCTCCTCATATTCTCTTACTTCGGCGTGAAGGCCGAGGCACAGCCCAAGGTCCTGAAGTGGGGGATCTTCGGCGCGATCATCATGCGACTGGTCATGATCGCTCTCGGAGCGCTGCTGCTGCAGCGTTTTCACTGGATCGTGTATGTCTTCGGCGCCATCCTGGTCATTACCGGAATCAGGATGTTCAGCCAGAAAGACGGAGACATCGTCAATCTGGAGAAGAACCCGGTGGTGAGGCTTGCCCGCCGCCTGCTGCCATTCGACAAGGCATATGACGGAAACAAATTCTTCACCCGGACCGTGGACGGGCGGCTGCTCGCCACGCCGCTGCTTCTGGTCGTCCTGGTCGTGGAATGGTCCGATCTGGTATTCGCCATCGACAGCATCCCTGCAATCTTCGCGATCACCCGCGACCCCTTTCTGATTTACAGCTCCAACATTTTTGCCATCCTCGGGCTGAGAGCGATGTTCTTCGTGCTGGCGGGTATGCTCGACAAGTTTGTCTACCTCAAGCCCGGCGTTGCTTTCATCCTCATCTTTGTCGGCCTGAAGATGACCCTCAGCGCCTGGATCCACGTACCCACGGGGCTATCCCTCGCCGTGATCGTGCTGACGCTCGCGGCGGCAATCGGCCTCTCCATTCGGCGGAGCGCCCGGGAAAACCGGCTGGCTGCCTGAGGTTCAACGCTGTAGCGGGTGCCAAAGGGCGCAACTCTTACGGCACAGTACAGTTCGCCCTAAGCTTCCCGCATGCAATCACCCTCCCTGTGGGCACGGCTGGGCCTCGGCCGACCCGAGCTCCGCGCCTGGGCCACGTACGATTGGGCGGCATCGGCGGTGCAGACGACGATTATGGTCGCCGTGTTTCCTATCTATTTCGTGCGGGTGGCGGGAGCCAACCTCCCCCCCAGCGGTGCCACCCAGCGGCTGGCCACGATCAACACCCTCGCGCTGGTCATCATCGCCATCCTCTCGCCCATTCTCGGCGCAGTGTCGGACTACCGCGGAATCAAGAAGCGCCTGCTGGCGGCGTTCATGATTCTCGGGGCCGCAGCCGTAGCCGGGATGTTCCTGATTCAGCGCGGCGATCTGGATATGGCCTCGATTCTGTTCACCGTTGCTCTCGTCGGCGCGGCCGGCAGCTTCGTCTTTTATGAGGCGCTGCTCCCCCACATCGCGGCCCCCGACGAGATCGATCGAGTTTCAACCGCGGGGTACGCCATGGGGTACCTCGGTGGCGGGCTTCTGCTCGCGCTTAATCTGGCGTGGATTCAGAAGCCGGCCTGGTTCGGACTGCCGTCCGGTCCCGAGACGTCCGAATCCCTCGGCACCCTACCGGTCCGGCTGGCATTCGTATCGGTGGCGGTGTGGTGGGTGGTCTTCTCGATTCCGCTACTGCGCCGGGTGCCCGAGCCCCCGCCTCGTCTCCAGGCGGATGAGCATCCCGGCAAAGGCGTGTTCCAGGTGGCATTCCTTCGCCTGGCGGCAACCTTTCGCGAGCTGACGGGATACCGGCAGGCGTTCCTGATGTTGGTGGCCTTTCTCATCCATAACGACGGCATTCAAACCATCATCAGGATGGCCACTGCATATGGCACTGAGATCGGGATCGGGCAGAACGCGCTCATCGGCGCCATCCTCCTGGTTCAGTTCGTGGGCATCCCCTGTTCCTTTCTCTTCGGCTTGCTCGCCGGACAAATTGGTGCCAAGCGTGCGATCTTCCTCGGCCTTATTGCGTACACTGCCATCAGCATTCTGGGGTACTTCATGACCAACGCCACTCACTTCTACCTTCTTGCCGGGTTAGTGGGTTTGGTGCAAGGCGGAACCCAGGCGCTGAGCCGGTCGCTCTTTGCCAGCATGATACCAGCACATAAATCGGGAGAGTTCTTCGGATTTTTCAGCGTGTTCGAGAAGTTCGCCGGCATCTTTGGACCTCTCATTTTCGCCGGCACCATCGCGCTGACCGGCTCCAGCCGGAACTCGTTTTTCGCGATCATCGGATTCTTCGCCGTGGGAGCCGCGGTCCTGGCCTTCGTGGACATCAGTGAGGGCAGACGAGCCGCCATGGAGGCAGACGCCCGCGCCGTGCCTCTTGCCCGGCCTCCGACCGCTTCCTAGCTTACATCGTTTCCAAACTTCGATCCGAGCCCATGCATCTACACACGCGCGTCACCACCTTCAGCCCTCTACCGACCCCGGCAGAGATGTCGGAGTGCGGAACGAAGCGGGACACTCGCGGCAGGCTCGGGTCGGCGTAACGCACCAGACAGTTCTACTCTGACCAGGAGCCCCGCCGCGGACACCGCAGGCGGGGCGTCTCGTTAATGGACGCACTGGAACTGACCCGCGCCCTCGTGGCGCTCGAGACTCCCACCGGGTCCGAGGCACCGGCCACCGACTTTCTGGACGCTGCCCTCCGGCGAGCCGGTTACCAGGTCGTGCGCCAGCCGGTCTCCCCCGGACGCGACAATCTGTATGCCTTTCGGGAGCCGCCGGCGCTGGTGTTCTCCACCCACCTCGACACGGTGCCGCCACATGTGCCGTTGCGGGAGGATGCGGAGTCAATCCACGGGCGCGGCAGCTGCGACGCGAAGGGACTGGCGGCGGCCATGGTGGCCGCGGCGGAAAGACTGGCGCAAGGCGGGGAACGGAGAATCGGGCTGCTCTTCGTGGTAGGTGAGGAGAACGGATCCGACGGTGCGCTTGCGGCTGCCGAGCTCGGACCCCGGGGCCGCTTTCTCATCAACGGAGAGCCGACTGAGAACCGGCTTTCGATAGGGCAGAAAGGCTCGTTGCGGGTCGATCTGGAGGCAACCGGCCGTGCGGCTCACTCGGCGTACCCCGACGAAGGTGTCAGCGCCATCGCCGCGCTGCTCGATACCATCGAAAGAATCCGCCGGTTGCCCTTGCCCAATGATTCCCTCCTGGGCCGATCCACACTCAACCTCGGGTTAATCAGCGGTGGAGTGGCGCCGAACGTAATTCCGCCCGGGGCCAGTGCGCAGCTCCTGATTCGCACCGTCGAGCCAACCGAGCCCCTGAAGAAAGCCATTCGGGAGCTATTGGCTACCGGAGTGACGGCGGAATTCCGCGTGGAGTTGCCGTTCTACAAGGGCGGGTCGGCACCCCCTGGATGGGAAACAACAGTAGTGAGCTACGCCAGCGATCTGCCATTCCTGGCGCCCTGGGGTGAGCGCTACCAACTCGGCCCCGGAACTATCCTGGTGGCGCACACCAGCCAGGAACACATCCGGAAGGCCGATCTGCTTCGAGGAGTCGAGCTTTACGTCCGCCTGGCCTCGGACCTGCTCGGCGCGGTTAAGGCATGAGCCAGAAGATTCCCGTGGCGGTTCTCGGAGCCACGGGGACGGTGGGACAGAAGTTCATCCGACTGCTCGCCGAGCACCCGTGGTTCCAGGTCACCGCTGTGGCGGCCTCGCCCGCCAGCGCAGGGCGGCCCTACGGTGAGGTAGTACGGTGGCGCGAACCGGTGTCGCTACCGGCGTCGATTGCCGCAATGGTCATACGTGAGTGCGCACCGCCACTCGGCGCGCGGATCGTCTTCTCGGCGCTCGACGCGGAGGTGGCCGGCCCGATCGAGCAGACGTTCGCCCGGGCAGGTGCCTATGTCGTGACGAATACCCGAACCCACCGCATGGAACCCGACATCCCGCTCCTAATCCCCGAGGCCAACGCTGATCATCTGGGGCTGATCGATCGCCAGAGGAAGGAG
>JACCRS010000106.1 GCA_013813435.1 Gemmatimonadales bacterium | reverse complement strand
TACGATACGCCCGAGATCGCGGACAGCAAGCGGATCGTAGAGGAGGCACAGCACCAGGACTCCTTCTTACCCGATGAGCCGGAGGACGACGAGCCATGGCGGCGACGCAGGCCGGAATGAAGCGCTTTTACACCCTGTTCGCGGTTGTGGCTCTCGTGGGCCTCGGAGCCCTTGCCTACCTTCTGACCCGTCCTGCCACGGTTAGCATTCCGGCCAACGTCACGGTGCAGCCTTCAGACACCTCCGGCTTTGCCGGGTACGTCCAAGGCTCCGACACGGCACCGGTGGAGATCACGGAGTACGCCGATTACCAGTGCCCTTTCTGCCAGACGTTCGCCACGCTGCAGATGCCCACCATCGAAGAACGGCTGATCCGTACCGGCCGGGTACGCTGGCGCTACCGCGATTTCCCTCTGCAGCAGCACCCCTTTGCCCGCCTGGCGGCGCACTCGGCTGCCTGCGCCGACGAGCAGGGGAAATACTGGGAGCAGCACAGAGGCATCTACCAGGGCCAACCGGAGTGGGCTGGTGCCGGCAGCGCCGCGCCGCTTTTCCGGAAGTACGCCCAGGCGGCCGGGGTAGATGCGGCCCGCTACGATGCCTGCATGAAGTCGGGTAAGTATGCCGGACGAATCCAGGCCGACTACAACTCAGGGATCGCGGCGGGAGTGAGTTCGACCCCGACGTTGCTGGTCAGAGGCAGGCTCTACCGCGGAAGGTTCGACTCCGACGCGATTACCAAACTGGTAGACTCACTGGCACGACACCCCACTCAATGATCTATCGGATGAGCGCGGCAATGTTGAGCCTCATCGGGCTCTTCATTTCCGGGTACCTGTACCTCTACAAGGTCGGAAAGATCGGCAGCCTGGCCTGCGGAACCGGTGGGTGCGAGACGGTTCAGTGGAGTCCCTGGAGCCGGGTTGCGGGCATCGAGGTATCGCTGATCGGGGTGCTGGGATACGCCGGACTGCTGGCGCTGAGTCTCGCAGCGCTGCAGCCGGGCCTGACTCACCGGAACTGGCCGGTGGCGCTGCTCTCCGGACTGGCCGGCATCGGCGTTCTCTTTACGATTTACCTCACCTACCTCGAGCTGTTCGTCATCCACGCTATCTGCCGGTGGTGCGTGGCCTCGGGCGTCGTCATCCTCATGCTCTTTATCACTGCGCTCATCGACCTGCGCCGGCTCCGCCGGAATCGCGTCGCATAGGTGTCGGAAAACTCCAAGGTCTCTCATTCCGTCCAACCCCTGGCCGTTCTCGCGCTCGGGGCGCTTGGCGTGGTGTATGGCGACATCGGCACCAGCCCGCTGTACGCCCTGAAAGAGTGCTTCAGCGGCACGCACGGGGTGCCGGTCACCAAGAGCAACGTGCTTGGCGTCCTCTCGCTGATCTTCTGGTCGCTCAACTTCGTGGTCACCTTCAAATACCTGAGCGTGGTGATGCGGGCCGACAACCGGGGAGAGGGGGGCATACTGGCGTTGCTCGCCCTGGTGCGGCCTCACGGGGAGGGGAGGCCGGAAGGTGCCTACCGCTGGCTGATTGCCGTGGGATTGTTCGGCGCGGCGCTGCTGTACGGCGACGGCATCATCACCCCGGCAATTTCGGTACTCGGTGCGGTGGAGGGCTTGAGCATCGCCACGCCGGCGCTGGAGCAGTGGGTGGTGCCGATTGGCGTGGTGATCATTTCGGGCCTGTTTGCGGTGCAGCGGCGGGGCACCGCCGGAATCGGAAACATCTTCGGACCGATCACCGGCCTCTGGTTCATCTGCATCGCGGTGCTTGGGGTCATGGGGATCCTCCGTCATCCCTCGGTTCTAGCTGCCCTCAGCCCGTGGTATGCAGCCACCTTCCTCTGGCAGGAGGGCCTCACGGGGCTGATGGTCCTGGCCGCGGTAGTGCTGGTAGTCACCGGGGGCGAGGCGCTGTACGCCGACATGGGGCATTACGGCAAGCGGCCCATCCGGGTGGCCTGGTATGCAGTAGTTCTGCCGGCACTGGTGCTGAACTACTTCGGCCAGGGCGCGGTACTTCTCGAATCTGCCGACGCGGCCCGCAACCCCTTCTACGCTCTGGTCCCGGCCTGGGCACTGTATCCAATGGTGGCGATCGCCACTGGAGCGGCGATCGTGGCCTCCCAGGCGCTGATCTCCGGAGCGTTCTCCCTCACCCGCCAGGCGGTGCAGCTCGGCTACATGCCGCGGATGAACATCGTGCATACGTCGAGCAGCCACATCGGCCAAATCTACATTCCCCAGGTGAACACCGCACTCTGGGTCGCCTGCGTTGGGCTGGTGCTCGCCTTCCAGTCATCGAGCAACCTGGCCGCGACGTATGGAGTGGCGGTGACCGGTACCATGACCACCACGACCCTGCTGATCCTCGTGGTGGCGCGTAAACTATGGCACTGGAGTCTGCCGCGGGTGGTGCTCCTCGGCACCGTTTTCCTTATCGTGGACCTGGCCTTCTTCGTCACCAACCTCTTCAAGATTCCCGACGGCGGATGGTTTCCGATCCTGGTGGCCATGGTCGTCTACCTATTCATGTCCACCTGGAAAAAGGGGCGGGCGCGGCTCTCCGAGATCGTACGGGAGAATACCCTGCCACTCGACCTCTTCCTCGCCGATATCGCCAAACGGAAGCCGCACCGGGTGCCGGGCGTCGCCGTGTTCCTCACCTCGGTTCCGGGCGGTACGCCCCCGGTCCTGCTGCACCACCTCAAGCACAACAAGGTCTTACACGAGAAAGTGATGATGCTCTCGGTTATGGGCGAGGAGATCCCTCAAGTGGATCAGGGCGATCGGGTTCGGTGCCGGGAGCTGGGGGAGGGCTTCTACGAGGTGCTGGCGTACTACGGCTTCCTGGAAACGCCCGATATTCCCGCAGCGCTCAGGTCGTTGGCACAGGAGTCGGACAGAGGGCCGGGGGTGCCGGTCAAGGTGACGGAAACATCGTTCTACCTGGGGCGGGAGACCCTGATACCCACAGACGGCCGGAAGAAATCCAGCACGAGCCGCGTCCCCCCGCCCGGCGATGGAGCGCCGCTCACGCCCGGGATGGTTCGATGGCGTAAGAAGCTGTTCATCCTCATGACCCGGAACGCCCAATCGGCCACGGCATTCTTCGGCTTGCCGCCCAACCGGGTGGTCGAGCTGGGGGCGCAGATTCAGTTCTAGCTGGGAGCTGGGAGCTGGGAGCTAGGAGCTAGGCGCTAGGAGCTATGAGCTAGAGCTTGAGAGAGCTTCCGCCTCCTGACTCACCAGCTCGTGACTCCCAGCTCCTAGCTTTCTTTATCTTCGTACATCTCCTTCAACCGGTTCACCACCGCCGGATCTGCCAGGGTGGTGGTATCGCCCAGGGCACGGCCCTCCGCTATGTCCTTGAGCAGGCGGCGCATGATCTTCCCACTCCGGGTCTTGGGAAGGTCGGCCGAGAAGATTATGTCGTCCGGCCGGGCGATCGCCCCGATTTTCCTGACTACGTGTTCCTTGAGATCGTCTTTGAGGCTGGGCGAGATCTGTTTTCCTTCCTTGAGCGTGACAAACGCAGCCAGCGCCTGTCCCTTGAGCTCGTGGGTCTTTCCGACGACCGCGGCTTCGGCTACGGAGGGATGATCCACCAGCGCGCTTTCCACCTCCATGGTACCGATGCGGTGTCCCGCCACGTTCAGCACATCGTCCACCCGCCCCAAAATCCACCAGTATCCCTCGTCGTCCAGCTTGGCTCCGTCTCCCGCGAAGTAGCGCCCGGGAAAGCGGCTCCAATAGGTCTGCTGGTAGCGCTCGTCGTCTCCGTAGATGGTGCGGAGCATGCCGGGCCAGGGCTCGGTGAGGGTGAGAAATCCGCCGCCTCGCTCGAGCGCCCTGCCGGATGCATCCACCAATTCGGCGCTGATCCCGGGAAACGGCACTGTCGCCGAGCCGGGTTTGGTAGTGGTAACGCCGGGCAGGGGTGTGATCATGATTCCACCGGTTTCGGTCTGCCACCATGTGTCAACGATCGGGCACCGGCCACCACCGATCTGCTCCCGGTACCAGATCCAGGCTTCCGGATTGATCGGCTCACCCACGGTACCTAGGAGTCGCAGGGTGGACAGGTCGTGTCGGGCCGGGTGTGCCGTGCCCCACTTCATGAAGGCGCGGATGGCCGTGGGCGCGGTGTAGAGGATGGTCACTCCATACCTCCCGACGATGCTCCAGAACCGGTCTCGCTCGGGCCAATCGGGCGCGCCCTCATACATCACCACCGTTGCCCCATTGGCCAGTGGCCCATAGACGACGTACGAGTGTCCGGTAACCCAGCCGACGTCCGCCGTGCACCAGAAGACGTCGTCATCGCGGAGATCGAAGACGTACCTGGTGGTGGCGGCTACCTGGGTGAGATATCCGCCGGTGGTGTGGACGATGCCTTTCGGCTTGCCCGTGGTTCCGGAGGTATAGAGGATGAAGAGAAGATCCTCCGCATCCATTGCCTCGGCCTCGCAGTTGGGCGATGCCCGCTCGAGAAGCTCATGCCACCAATGGTCGCGGTCACCCTGTAGAGAAACGGCGGCCTCGCGCCCACGCCGGACGACTATGCAGTGCTTGATCGAAGGAGTTTCCGCGATGGCTTCATCGGCGAAGCGCTTGAGGGGCAGCAGCTGCCCCCGCCGATAGCCGCCATCGGCCGTGATCACGGCAACGGCCTGGGCATCGTTGATCCGGTCTCGCAAGGATTCAGCGGAGAAGCCGCCGAAGACCACCGAGTGTACCGCGCCGATCCGCGCGCAGGCCAGCATCGCAATCGCGGCCTCCGGAATCATCGGGAGGTAGATGGCAACCCGATCGTGCCGGCGGATTCCGAGAGACTTGAGCGCGTTGGCGCAGCGGCCCACCTCTCGGGCAAGCTCCGCATACGTTAGCACACGCTGGTCGCCCGGCTCTCCCTCCCAGATGATGGCAGGCTTGTTCTTTCGGTATCCAGCCAGGTGGCGGTCCAGGCAGTTGGCGGCCGCATTGAGCTTTCCGCCGGTGAACCACCGCGCGTGCGGAGGCTTCCACACGAGAACCTCCGTCCAGGGGGACATCCAGTCGAGCGACCGGGCCTGCTCCTCCCAGAACTTCTGAGGGTCGCGGCCGGCATGGTACAGGGTCTCGGTAGCGGCAGCGCGAGCGGCGAATGCCGGCGGAGGCGGAAAGCGCCGGGTCTCCGAGAGAAGCGTGTCGAGCTGTTCGTTCATAGCGTCAGAGGTAAGAGTGAGCGGCACCCGCTACTTTTGCGGTACTCTGCCGCGGAGTGCGGTGTAAACTGGTGCTGCAATTGTTCGTAAGAGGCCTTGCAACAGATTGAGAATTACTGGCTTGTCGCCGTTGGCACCAGTCTCGCCTTTTCCCGGGCGAGGCTGCGAAGACGTTGTGGTCGAGCGTCGATCCGCCCGATAAGAGCACACCCGGAGTGATTCGGGGCCGCAAAACTAGAGGTCTCACCTGGCCGACTGCGCCCGGTGTAGATAGCTCGGTGCCGAAGGAGGAGAGATGAGGTCCGCAAACGATGCAGAACGTGGCATGACAGCGCCGGAGACGCTCGGCCTGGACACCCGCGTCGAGATTCGCAAGGCCGCGATCAGTCTGCTCGAGGAAATGCCCGAGGGTGCGGGGCGCCTCGTCATCGATCTGAGTCACACGCGCCACGTCGACTCGGCCGGACTCGGCGCCCTCATGCTCATCCAGCGGCGCGCGGCCGAACGGCGTCAAACCGTGACCCTGCGCAATGTGAGCGACGAGATCAGGTTTCTGCTGGTGCTGACGAAACTGGACGATCTCTTCCAGCTGGAGTCAGCGTTCGCTTGACGGGCGGGTGGACGGGCGGACCGTTCGAGAGCGCTGACGGAGGTAACTGGTCACGGGATACTGCACTGAGCGCTTTCGCTTTGGTGCCCTTCCTTCCGTTCATCGGTCTCCGTCCAAGTCGTCCGACCCCCGTTCACCTGTCCGCCCGTCCGCCTGTCCGTCCGTCCACCCGTCCGCCTGTCGTCCGTCCACCCGTCCGCCCTCCCGGGATGGACGGCTCCCCCCGAATTGGTTAGAGTACCCGGCGACCTCGATTCCTCCTGTCCCGGTACCGCGAGGCGCCGGTCTTTGGGGTTTATAGAATGATCAAAGGAAAGCGTCGCCGGCGCGTCTTGATCGTCGAGGACGAGCCGGCGCTTCGGTTGAGCTACGAGCGGGCGTTCAACCCACGATACGATCTGGCGTTCGCGTCCACCGGCGCCGAGGCGATGGAACAGCTCGAACAGTATAAGCCGGACGTGGCCGTGCTGGACATGCGGTTACCGGACACCGACGGCGTCGATTTGCTGCGCCGGATCCGGCTGACTCAGCCTGATCTACCGGTCATCATTACCACCGCGTATATGAGCATTGAGCCTCAGCTCAAGGTCCTCGATCTCCCTCACTCCGGCTACATCGTCAAACCCTTCCGCCTCGACGAGCTCGGCGCGCGGATCGATGCCGTCTCATGACGGCGCGCTTCTGCTCGAGGTCAGCGGACTCCAGCGCTCGTTCGGACGAGTCCCCATACTCCGGGGCGTAGACCTCTCGCTCAGATCGGGCGAGGCGCTTGCCGTGGCGGGTCCCAACGGCGCCGGTAAGACCACGCTTCTGAGGCTGATCGCCGGCCTTATGCGCCCAACGGCCGGCCGGATTCGCATCCTGGGACAGTCGCTGGCTCAGCGGTCCAGTCCGATCCGCCGCTCCATCGGCCTGCTGTCGCACCAGTCACTGCTTTACGACGACCTGACGCTGCTGGAGAATCTCACCTTCGCTGCGCGGTTATATGGGCTGGACCGGCCGGCCGAGGTCGCGGCGTCGGCACTGGAAGAGGCTGGTCTGGCCAGGCGCGGAGCAGATCTTCCTCCCCGCTTGAGTCGCGGACTTCTCCAGCGTGCCGCGATCGCGAGAGCGCTGCTGCACCGGCCCAAGCTGCTACTCCTGGATGAGCCGTTTACTGCACTGGATGCCTCCGCATCAGAACGGCTGCGGGCCAATCTGCGTGATCGGCTGGCGGCCGGTCTGGGACTGGTAGTCGTGACTCACCATCTGGCCGAGGTGTGGCAACTGGCATCTCGGGTGGCGGTGCTGGTAGACGGAAGCTGGGCACTGGACCAGCCCCGAGAGGGACCGCTCGAAGCGTTTCTGCCCCACTACCACAGGCTGACCAGTGCCTGATTCACTTCGGCTGGCGTTGGCGATTGCGGGGAAGGACATTCGGGCGGAGCTCCGCAGCCGAACCGCGCTGCAGTCGGCGCTGGTCTTTGCGGCCCTGGTGCTGGTGGTTTTCAACTTCGCGCGGGATCCTACGGCACTCTCTGCGGCCGACCTGGCGCCCAGCGTGCTTTGGGTGACGTTTGCCTTGGCGGCCATGGTGGCGCTGAACCGTGCCTTCACGGTCGAGCGCGAGAACGCTGCCCTGGACGGGCTGCTACTGGCCCCGGTGCCGCGTGAGGCTCTGTTCATAGGCAAGCTGCTGGCGAACCTGGCGTTCGTGGGGACGGTGGAGCTGGTAACGCTGCCGCTGTTCGTGCTCTTCTTCAACGTCAGCCTGGGCCATGCGCTGCCGGGCCTCCTCGGGGTTACTGCACTGGCAACCGTGGGATTCGTGGCGGTGGGAACTCTCTTCAGCGCCATGGCGGTGCGCACTCGTTTTGCCGAGCTTATGCTTCCGGTGCTCCTGCTGCCGTTCATGGTACCACCTCTGATTGCCGCGGTACAGGTAACCTCGCGCCTGCTGGCTGACCGTCCATTGAGCGAGATGTGGGGCTGGCTTAGGTTACTCGCCCTCTATGACATCGTATTCGTGACGCTCTGCATGATGACTTTTTCCGCAGTAGTAGACGAGTGACCGCCGAGGCGGCACCGGCTGCCGGCGTCGTGCGCCGGGGCCTGATATTGAGCGCTTTGGCGCTGATCGGACTTGCGGGTGTCTTCGTCCTGGCACTGGGGCTCACGCCGGTGGAGGCCCGCCAGGGCCTGGCCCAGAAAATCTTCTACCTGCACGTTCCCGCGGCCTGGTCAGCGCTCCTCGCGTTTTCGCTGGTGGGCATTGCCAGCGCTCTCTACCTCTGGCTCAAGGATGCCAGGCTGGACCGGTTTGCGGCGGCGTCGGCCGAGGTCGGTGTGGTGTTCAGCGCTGTCATGCTCACCACCGGGCCCATTTGGGCCAAGCCGATCTGGGGAACCTGGTGGACCTGGGATGCGCGGCTCACTCTGACGCTGTTCGTATTCTTTCTCTTCATAGGGTATCTGGCGCTTCGCGCCGCGGTACATGACCCAGCGGAGCGGGCGCGCTTCAGCGCCGTGGTCGGAATTCTGGGAATGCTTCTGGTCCCTTTCGTCCATCTCAGCGTCTATCTCTTCCGGACCCTCCATCCGCAGCCCATCGTACTCAAGCCCAGTGCGCCCTCACTGCCCCCAGAGATGCTCACCACGCTTCTGGTCTCCACCCTGGTATTTACGGTGCTGTATCTGGGGTTTGTAACGACTCGCTATGGGCTGGCCCTGGCCGACGAGGCACGAGAGCAGGCGCGTGATTCCTCCTGAGACACCACAAAATGGGGAGTATCTGGTGGCGGCCTACACGATCACGGCCGCTATTGTGGCAGGATATTGGGTCGTGCTTTGGAGAAAGGCGAAGAAGAGCGTTAGCGGGGATAGCAAGAAGCGTGAGCGGTAGGAAACATACTCCAGCTAGGCGGTGAGCCTTTTTTCTTCACCACTTACATGTTTTTCCCGCTCACCGCTTACGCTTTCTTTCTCCCGCTCACGCTTTTTACCTAGTCCGTCCTCCTCCGGCGTGGCACCGGCGCCTTCGGCAACAAGACGTACTGCCATAACAGTGCCGCCACAACCGCTCCGAGAATTGGCCCCACCCAGTAGACCACATGCCCCAGCCACTCTCCTTGCACCAGTGCGGGACCGAACGCACGCGCTGGATTCATGGCGGCACCAGTCAGCGGGCCGCCCACCAGAATATCGAACAGGAGCACCAGACCGATCCCGAAGCCCGCAACCCGCGGAGCATCAGGAGAGACTGCCGTGCCGAACACGGCCGACACCAGGAAGAAGGTAAGGACTGCCTCGATCCCGATGGCCTGGCCGAGCGTCACGTTACTGGCGATTACCGGGACGCCAAGCATGGCCGAGCGGATTGCGGTCGGCGGTAGTAGCAGCTTTACCAGGAACGCTCCGGCGCAGGCAGCCGCCAGTTGGGTCACGATGTACGCCCCCGCGGCAACCAGATCGATCCGCCGGGTGGCCAGTAGCCCGATCGTAACGGCCGGGTTCAGGTGCCCGCCCGAGATCGTCATCGTGGCCGAGATCATGACTGAAAGCACCACCGCGTGGGCCAGGGCGATTCCCAGAAGTCCAATACCAGAATTCGGAAAGCCGCCGTTCACGACCACCACGGCGGCTCCCACGAATACCAGACCGAACGTGCCGAGTGCCTCGGCCACCAGACGACGACCCAGAGAAGGCATGCGGTATCCTTGAGAAGAGAGGCGCGGCGAATCTACGCGGGAAGCCGGGATGAGGGAAGGTGGAGGGAGGGAAAGAGGGAAAGAGGGAAGGAGGGCCAGAGGGAAACAGGGAAAGAGGGAAAGAGGGAATGGGTTAACGAGGGAGGAGAGTACGGGGGGATCCTTCCCTCCTTCCCTCCGTTCAACCCCGCCGAAAGAGGAGAGCCGCGTTGATGCCGCCGAAGCCGAAGGAATTGCTCAGCAGATACTCGGGGGAGAGGTCGCGGCCGGATCCAGTTACATGGGCCAGGTCGCAGGCAGGATCAGGGGAATCGAGGTTGATCGTCGGCGGTAGCCATCCACGACGGCTGGCGAGCGCGCAGATGGCCGCTTCGATTGCGCCGCTCGCGCCGAGGGCGTGGCCGTAATAGCCCTTGGTACCGCTGAATGCCAGGCGATATGCATGCTCTCCAAAAACCTGCTTGACCGAGGCTGTTTCGGTCGAGTCGTTGAGCGGTGTGGACGAGCCGTGCGCATTGACATAGCCGACCTCGTGCGGCTGCACTCTCGCCTCGGTCAGGGCATTCCGGATGGCCCGTGCGGCCTGCCGTCCATCGGGTCGAGGCGCCGTCATGTGGTAGGCGTCGTTGGTGAGACCGAACCCGCAGACCTCCGCGTACACTGGCGCTCCGCGGGCCAGCGCCCGCTCCCGTTCTTCCAGCACCAGAACCGCGGCACCCTCCGCCATCACGAAGCCATCGCGGCCCTCGTCAAAGGGACGGCTGGCCCGCGCCGGATCTTCATTCCGGGTGGACATGGCTCTGATAATGGCGAAGGCGCCAAAGCAAAGTGGAGCGAGCGGCGCCTCGGCTCCTCCCGCGACCATCACGTCGGCCTCCCCCCGGGTGATGGAGCGGAACCCTTCGCCAATGGCGATGGCACCTGACGCGCAGCTCATCCCATTGGTAGAGTTGGGGCCGGTGAACCCGAACTCGATCGCGATGTTGCAGCTCGCCGCGCCGGCGAAGACTGTAAGCGCGAGCGCCGGATCGACCCCACGCGGGCCGGCCTGCAGAAAGTTTCGGTATTGGGCTTCGCCGTGGGCTACTCCGCCGAGGGCAGTGCCCATCATGGCGCCGACGCGGTCGGAGTCCTCGCGAGCGGGATCGAGGCAGGCGTCAGCCAGGGCCATCCGGGTAGCGGCAACGCTGAACTGGGAGAACCGGTCCAGGCGGCGGCTTCGCCGCTCCTCCATATGATCGGCGGGCCAGAAGTCATCGACCTCCCCGGCGATCCGGGATTTGAACATCGAGGCATCAAACCGAGTGATGCAGCGAACCGCCGATTCACGGCGCTGCAATCCCTGCCACAGCCCCTCGACACCAAGGCCGATCGGCGTTACGGCACCGATACCGGTGATCACGACCCTCCGCGGTGCACTCATGATTCCCCCGCTCTAACCTGTACCATCATCTCCTCTTTCGCTCTTTCCCTCGTTCCCTCATTCCCTCGTTCCCTCCACGTGCCTAGCCAGCCCCGCCAGCGTGCGGGACGCGATGCCGTGAATGAACACCGGACCGATTACCTGATTCGCCACCGTGGCTCCCACCAGTGGCCACGGCGGTCCCGACCAGTCGTGGACGATCGTGACCTCGGTACCGGCCTCGGCCGGCTGAAGGTGCCAGACCACGTCCATCCCGGAGGTGATACCCCGCACGTGACGATAGTGAACCGTGTGAGCAGCCCGATCGACCCGCATCTCCGAGACCCACCAGGTGGGATACTTGAAGATGCCGAACGGCCGCCAGGCAGCCATCTCGACCAGGCCGCCCTGATCTTCCCGCTCGAGCATGCGGACCCAGCGATAGTGGCTGAGCAATGCCGGCCACTGTTCGACGTCCACTGCCGCGTCGAACACACGTTCCATCGGTGCCCGCACCCGAAGGCGGTCGATGGTTCGCATCACGCAGCTCCCGGAAGCCACGTAGCTACCAGCCGAAAGCCGGGCCGCTGATCCACCCTGCCTTCGATGCCGGCAAGAGCCATCAATCTCAGCAGCTCCCGGCGGCTGAAGCCGCGCCGGATGGATGTCATACCGTCCGCAACGGTGACCCCATCGAAGCCCAGGAGGCGCGCTCCACACCAGAAGGCCGGCCGGGCTATGGGGTTGCGTCGCAGATCCGCTACGATCACTGCCTTGCGTGCCAGGCAGTTGCAGGTGCGGAGGAGATGCACGACGGAAGCCTCCGTCAGGTGGTGAGCCACCTGGCTCACCAGGACGACGTCAACGCTCTTCTCCCGAACCGGGGGCGCCCCGGCGCAGGCAACCGCCGTCGGCACTCCGCCACGCCGGGCCAGGCCGGCAGCAATTCGATTTAGCTCGATCCCGAGCGGTACCAGACGAATTCCTCGAGCCGTGCTCCAGCGGACCGCTGCGCCGGGTAGATCGCCCAGGCCGGTGCCCAGGTCCAGGAGAGACAGGGTGGAGCCGGGTGGCACCTTGCCCAGCGTCTTACGCAGGCCGAACCGGACTGCCGCCGCGCCGCCGAACCAGCGGTTGGCCCGGGCAATGTTGCGCAACGATTCGGCCACCGCGGCCGGGTCGGCGCCGGGATCATCGAGCAGCTCCACGCCGATGGAGGTTATAGAAAGCCCGGCCATGTATGCGTTACCCTAGAGCGGCGTAGCCGCCGCGATAGTAGAGCAGGGGACGCCCGTCGTTAGTGGCACCACCCACCACCCGGCCGATGACGATGGTGTGGTCGCCGCCGGGATGATCAGCGTAGCGCTCGCAGATAACATGGGCCAGGGCCCCGTCCAGGAGGATCAGCCCTTCGGGGCTCAAGTGGTAACCGATTCCGTCGAACCGATCCTCGTGCTTGTCGGAGAATCGTCGCGCCAGCGCCTCCTGCGGGCTGCCGAGCACGTTCACCACAAACTCCGGAGCTCGGAGGATCACCTCGTGCAGCTCGGCTTCACGATCGACGCACACCGAGACCAGCGGCGGGGTAAGGGACACCGACGACAGACTGTTGGCGGTCATCCCCATCGGCTTTCCCTGCTGTGTGGCCACAGTAAGGACGGTTACACCGGTGGCGAATCTTCCCAGCAGCTGGCGGAACTCCGACGGGTCCAGTTCGGGCGGGCTCAAAGCACCATCCGGGCGAGAAAAACCGGATTCAGTACCGCTCGGGCGGGCACGAAGCCCCCAGCGACGCCGATGACCGTATGGGCCATATCCTCCCGCCGGCCCAGCCGCGCTACAGCGTGGTCGAACAGCCGTGGAAAGTGCATAGCGTAACCGGTTGCCCGTTCCATGATCCACTTTCCCGCGAACACCCGGCGGCGCCTGCGCGCATACCCGGCCAGGCTTCGCGCAGTGACCGGACCCGGCCGGCTCAGAGCAACGATGGCCGTCTCCGCCACCAGCTCGGCTCCACGCAGGGCGCTGTAGATGCCATCGCCAGTGAAAGGATCGAAGAAGTCAGCCGCATCGCCCACCAGCAGCGCGCCGTCGGTGCTCACCCGGCTGGACCAGGCCGCGAACGGGCCAGTCGCAAGAATCGGCCGGACGATCTCACCCGCTTCCACACGCTCGCGTACCCCGGGAAATTCGCCCAGCATGTTCCAGAAGAACGGCTCTATACCGGATCGTGCGGGCCCGGCCCGATCTGATGGAACCACTATGGCCACGTTGGTCTGGTCAGGGCTGATTCGGTTGAGCCCGACATAGCCGGCCGCCCCGACATGGAGCTCGGCCGACGAACTCATCCCCCGCACCGGCGCTACATGGGCCACGAAGGCCAGCCGATGAAGCCGGCCCCAGGTCCGGCGCCCAATGCGGCGGGCTACGACCGATCGAAGCCCGTCGGCGCCCACCGTGAGCCGTGCGCGGAGAGAGCGCCTCTGACCCGCGCAATCACGAACCACAGCCCCGGCTACCGCGCCCCCGTCATAGAGCAGCTCTTCCACCCGGGTGCGCTCCAGTACAACGGCGCCGGCGGCTCGGGCTCGGGCGACCAGCTCGGTGTCCAGGATGCGGCGGGAGACTGAAAGGCCGGTCGGCCGGAAGGCCGGGTGAGCCCCAAGGCTGAACTTGCCATGCAGCGTAGCCCCACTGGGCCCGGTGAGCTGCATTCCCGCCAGGTCGACGGCACCCGCGCTCTCCAGCGCGGGGACCACACCAAGCCGGTCCAGGATACGAACCGCTTCGGGACTCATATACTCGGAACATGCCTTGTCACGCGGGAAGGCGGCCCGATCCACGGCCAGGACGGAATAGCCGGCTTGGGCCAACAGTGCAGCAGTGGCGCTTCCCGCGGGACCGGCTCCCGCCACCAGCACATCAACCTGAACAGGTGCGCGTATCATGCTATGCCAGGATCAGCCCTGGGGAGAGAGCCAGTGCCAGGTGACCAGGGCGGCCCCGCCGGCCATGACAGTAGCGAGGAAGTTGACGCCGTCGTTGTTCAGCCATGCCCTACCACTTTCCCGGGTGGTCTGCGAGCCACAGCGGTGGACTCTCCATTCGCTGGCTACCTTACAGGTCTCGCAGTAGAAGCGGCCCTGCAGCAGAGCGCCGAGGGTCGAGTCGGTTACCATCGCGAAGAAACCTATCAGTGTTGCCACCGGCAGCAGGACTGGCATGCCGGCTGCCACTGCTCCGATGCCGGCGACGATCAGCGCGCCGGCAGCCGCGCCCGCGGTACCCGCCGGCGTCATCCCCCCGCTGGTGCCGGCCGGCACAGAACGGCCCGACCAGATCAGCCGGGGTGGAACCGGGCTCCACCTCCCCACGGTGGTGGCCCAGGTGTCAGCCGCGGCGGCGGCCAGGGTGCTCGTTACCAGCCACAGCCCCAGCCCGAAGTCGATGAGACCCACGATTCCCCCGATTGCCGCCGCCGCCCCATTGGCGTACACCTGCCAGTGGTCCCGCCGATCGCTTTTGGGGTCGAGACCGGTGACAGGGCGACCGTGCGGAATCCGTGAGATCAGGTTGCTCGACACAAAGAAGGCGGCCAGCACCGCGCCGCCATGCCACCGGGTTCCGCTGAGCACCAGCACGCCCACTGTCCAAGCCGCAACAGCGCCGGCGCCTGTCAGGGTCCGTGCTCGCCAGGCCGCCAACGACGCAGCCGCGGAGATCGCGGCCGCGAGCGCGAGGATTATCAGCTGCCTCTCGCCGCCGCCCGGAGCGCCGCCACAATCCGGGCCCGCACTTCGTTGGGGCAGGTTTCTTTGCTGACGCGAGCTTCCAGCATCTGCAGAAATTGCTGTTCGAACCGGGCGTGACCGGCGCAGTCGCAACAGCGGTCGAGGTGGGTCCGCACCTCTTCCACCAGGTCGGGGGTGAGCTCGAGCTTCAGGTAGTCGTACAGATGGGCCACTGCTTCTTCGCAGTCCAGGCGACTCATCGGGGCGCCTCCCGCGGTTTGATATATCCCATCTCGACCGCATGAGCATAGAGACGGGCTTGCAGCTGGCGGCGGGCCCGGAAAAGCCGGGACTTCACGGTTCCCACCGGGATCTTGAGCGTTTCGGCGATTTCGCCGTAGCTCATTCCTTCTATATCGCTTAACGCAAGCACCTCCCGGAAGTCGGCCGGCAGCGCATCGATCGCCTCCACAACCTTGGCGTCCACAATCTGGGAGAAGAAGGTACCCTCGGGATCGGTATCCTGAACCGACCGGTAGATCGCGTGGGGCTCCACCGCCTCGAGATCCATGGCGACGGGCTCGTGCTTACGGCGGCGGAAATCGTTGATGAAGGTGTTGCGCAGAATGGTGAGCAGCCATCCCCGGGCATTGGTTCCGGGACGATACTGCCGCCAGGAGCGGTATGCCTTGAGCATGGTGTCCTGCACCAGATCCTCGGCCAGAGTAGGATCCGCGGTCAGGCGCAGCGCTACCCGATAGAGTGTGTCGAGATGGGGCAGGGCTTCTTCATCGAACGAACGCAGGGCGGCGGTGGACGGCTCGGCCATAGTGCTGAATGTAGTCACCCACTGGCTGGGCCGCGCCCGGCGGACTATGTTCCGCGCCGACTCCCGTGCCCAAGCCCACCGTAGCCGCGCTCATCCCGCTCAGCCTGCTCGAGGCCCTCCGCAATCTGGACACCCCCGTCGAGGACGGCATGGACGAGCTCGCCGAGGAGATCGTGGTTCGGCGGCTCGGCCTCAGCCCGACCGTCGCGGCCCAGATTCAGCGGTACCGTCAGTCTGCTGAACGCGGTGGCACCGTGGACACCGACGAAGTGTTGTCGGTGCTCCGGCTGGTGGGCCGCCGTCCTGACGCGCCGCTGGTGTTTGCCGATGCCGGCCGGCGGGCCGCCCGCTACGCCGCCCGGGGCCGGGCC
>JACCRS010000067.1 GCA_013813435.1 Gemmatimonadales bacterium | reverse complement strand
TCGAGACCCTCGGCTTTGCCCTCGGCACCTCCTTCGCCTCGGGCTTGAACATCTACGCTACCGTGGCCGCCGCGGGCATCATGGAACGGCTCGGCCTGGTGCACCTTCCCGAATCGCTGCAGGTCCTCTCCCACCCGATCGTGCTGGGCGTGGCGCTCACGCTGTTCGTGGTCGAGTTTATCGCGGACAAGATTCCCTACGTAGATAGCGCGTGGGACGCACTCCACACCTTCATCCGGCCGCCGGCCGCCGCAGTCCTGTCCTATAGCGCCTTTGGCAACGTGCCCGAGGAATGGAAGCTTGGGGCCGCCCTCCTGGCTGGGAGCGTTGCGCTCACGTCGCACGGGGCCAAGGCAAGCGCCCGCGCGGCCGCCAACACCAGCCCGGAGCCGGTGAGCAACTGGACACTCAGTCTCCTGGAAGACGGGCTGGCGGTATTCCTGGTGTGGCTGGCGGCGGAGCATCCGTTGCTTACGGCAGGTATCGTGGTGGTGCTGGTTATATTTGCGGTGCTGCTGATCCGGAAACTGTGGAAGTTCGCGCGGCAACTGGTGGAACGGGTTCGACGCCGATCACCAGCAGTGCACCACAGAGGCACAGAGAGCCTGCCCACAGGGGAGCGAGGGGCCACCGAGGGATCGCCCCCAAACAGGGATTGACAGTTGTGCCTTTTCTAACCCAGCCGCGCTCGAACTCGTCCCCCAACCCCTACGCCAAGTCGACGCGCAGCAGAGCCATTCCGAACCGCGATCTCAATGGCGCCGCCTGACCCGATATACGCCAGGAGGCCTCCGACCGTTACGTCGGCGTAGGTGCTCCGAAGCGGACCGAGATCGAGATCCTCGACCTCCAACCGGGCATACTTCGGCACCAGATCGGACGTGAGATTGGTTACCAGGCTGCCGAAACGGTCGATGTAAACCACCTCGCCCACTACCGTCTTTCCCTCGTAGTGAGGCTGGGTGTAGGCCAGCCGGTCCGGCATACCCGCAAATGGCTGACCCAGGCTCTGGAGGGCCACGCCGCAGGCAAGGGCAGCAGCGGCAGGCGCGAAGAGATCCCGACCATGGAAGGTAGGCGAGGCGCTCTCCGGCGTATCCAAGACGACGATCTCCACCTTGGCGTCGTGGAGTAACGGCGTGAAGACGCCGTTGTCCGGACCCACGAACCGATGGTCATTGGCGGAAAAGGCGAACGCCGCGCGATTGGTTCCAACGCCGGGGTCTACCACGACCATGTGAATGGTTCCCGCTGGAAAGCGGTGCCAGGTGCGGCCCAGGATATACGCCGCGGAGCGCACGTCGCCGGGGGCAATGCCGTGGGTGACATCCACCAGGACGGCACCGGGTGCACGGCTCAGTAGCACGCCCTTCATTTCAGCTACGTAGTGGTCTGTGTTTCCGAAGTCCGTCAGGAGGGTGACGATCGGCATGGCTTTAGTCGGTCCCTCAGTCAACCTGTACGCCCCGTCCATCCGTCCGCCCGTCTTCCTACCCCCTCAGAATCGGCAGTGCTGCGCTGCGGCCGGCTGTCTTCTGTTGAAGAGTCTCCGCTATGTGGCGCAGGCTCAGCGCAGCCGGGCTATCAGGCTCCGCAATAAGGATGGGCTGACCAGCATCGGCCAATGCGGCCAGCTCTGGCTGGAGCGGAACCGTACCGAGCAGGGGGGCTCCAATTTCATCCGCCAGCCGCTGACCGCCGCCCGAAGAGAAGAGATCGAAGCGCCGGCCGGTCTCGGGATCGGTGAATCCGCTCATGTTCTCTACCACTCCAAGAACCGGCACGCCTACCCGCTCGAACATCTTGGCGCCACGGAGCGCGTCGCCTACTGCCACCTCCTGCGGTGTAGTCACAATGACCGCTCCAGTCACGTGGGTACCCTGCACCAGTGAGAGTTGCGCGTCTCCGGTTCCGGGTGGCAGATCGACGATGAAATAATCCAGCTGACCCCAGTCCACATCCCGCAGGAACTGGTTCATGATTTTCATGATGATAGGTCCCCGCCAGATGGCTGGGGCGTCCCGCTCGATCAAGAGACCGAGAGACATCAACTTCACCCCATGCGCCTGCAGCGGCTGGATCTTTCCACCTATAACCGCCGGCCGGGCATTGACCCCGAACATACGGGGGATATTGGGACCATAGACGTCGGCGTCCATCACCCCGACCCGCAAGCCGGCCTGAGTGAGTGCCACGGCGAGGTTGGCGGCGATGGTGGACTTTCCCACCCCTCCTTTTCCCGACGAGACAGCCAGGATCTTCCCCAGATTCGGCTGGTCCATGGGCTGCGGCGCCGGAGCCATTGGCGGGACGGCGCCAGCATCTGCCGGCGGGGCGTGGGTAGACTTGGCGGGGCCAGCGGGATTGGTAACGTTGATTTTAATCTCGTCCCGGCGGACGCCCTCGACGGCGGCAACCGCGGCTCGTGCCGATCGGACCAGTGTAGCCGGGTCCCCCGGTGCCAGGAGGAAGGTGAAGCTGACTCTTCCCTCCTCAGTCACGGCGATATCGCGGATCATACCCGCGGACAACAGGTCATTTTCCAGCCGAGGATTCTGTATGGCTGCCAATGCGGCCGTGACCCGTGCCTCGAGCGATGCGGTCAAGGGCTCAGACAGCCTCCACCTGCTTTACTTCGGGTACCATCTCGCGCAGCCGGGCCTCGATTCCCTGCTTGAGGGTGATCGCGGATGCCGCGCAGCCGTGACACGTCCCACCCAGGCGCAGAAGGAGCGTTCCATCCTGCTCGTCAAAGTCCACCACCTCGACCTGGCCCCGATGAGACGCGATATACGGACGCAGGGTGTCGAGAGTGCGCTCGATCCGGTCAAAAATATCCATGCTATCCTATGATCGGGAATTCCTTGCGATCCGGTTGGAATATAAACCTGGAAGCGCAGGTCTAGGGTCTAGAGTCTACTGCGCGCTTATGCCTCTGACCCTAGACCCTAGACCCTAGACCCTCCATTCGGCCCCAGATACTCACGTGCAGCCTTCAGCACCGTAGCCTGAACTTCAGCGAGGGAGCCCTTGAGCGAAAGGCCCGCAGCCTTGGTATGCCCTCCCCCGCCATACACCTTGGCAAAGGCCGCTACATCTACCTCGCCCACCGACCGGAGCGACACCTTCACCCGGCCCTGGGAAATCTCGCGGAACAGCAGGGCCATCCTGACACCTTCAATGGACCGGGGAAATTCCACCACTCCATCAAGATCGTCTGAGGACACGCCAAGGCGCTCGATGGCACCCGAGGGCACGGTTACCCAGGCCAGTCCGTACTCGTGCTCCACCACCAGTGTCTGCAGCGCTTCAGCAAAGAGCCGCGGCCTACCCTCCGGCGCCCGGGCGTACACCTCGAGGTAAATGTCCTCCGCATTCACACCCGATTCCAGCAGATCAGCGGCTATGCGCAGGGTGCGTGGACGGGTATTGCTGAAGCGAAAGCCGCCGGTATCGGTCAGAATGGCCACATAGAGCCCGCGAGCGGCTGCGTGCGTGATCGGCCAGCCGTTTCCCATCGCCACCTCGAAGATGAGCTCCCCCGTAGCAGCGGCCTCCGGATCCACGTACCGTGGTCCGGGGGGCAGCACACCGGCGCTGACGTGATGATCGATGCACGCCACCGGCACCCCCCGGTCTCGCACGGTATCGATGAGCATTCCAAGCCGGTTGAGGTCGGCGATGTCCAGTACGATGATCAGATCGGATCGGCGGAGCTCCTTGACCGCTTCCGCGGAGCGATCCACCCCTTGAAGGTCATCGAAGAGAAAGCTGAAGCGGGGCGGCGTCGGGCTGGGATTGGTGATGATCGCGTCCACACCTTGGGCGCGGAGCAGGTGGACCAGTGCCACCTCGCTGCCGAGCCCATCTCCATCGGGATTCACGTGTGTGGTGATGCAGACCCGGTGCCCGGGTTTGAGCGCGGCGGCGAACTCACGGGCCCGGGCAGACTTCTCGGGGGACAGAATATGGGACATTTCCAAATACTAACCGACTCAGGCCCCCGTTGGTGAGAACCCTCAGCGCCCTCCTGGCTGTGCCAGTCTGGAATGGCTGCGACTATACAGGAAATAGATTGCAAAGCCGATGGCCAGCCAGATGCCGAGCCGCAGCCACGTCTGGAGATCCAGGTAGAACATGAGATACATCGCCGACAGCGCCCCCATCGGCGCGGTGAACCACACGAACGGCGTCTTGAAAGGGCGATGCAGGTTGGGCTCGCGCACCCTCAGCACCAGCACCCCGATACATACGATCACGAACGCGAGCAAGGTTCCGATCGATACGAGCTTGGCGGCATCACGTACCGGCAGGATGGCCGCCGGAATGGCCACCGCAAGCCCGGTGACGATCGAAGTGATGTACGGCGTGCGGAAACGGGGATGAATCTTCTGGACGAATGGGGGCAGCAGGCCATCGCGCGACATGCTGTAGAAGACACGCGATTGGCCCAGCAGCTGTACCAGTATCACCGATGTAAGGCCGGCAATTGCACCCATCTTGATGAGGCTGGCAAACACGCCGAGTCCCGCATGATCGGCCACCTTGGCGATGGGGTCGGGCACATCGAGCTGGGTGTAGTTCAGGACGCCGGTGGCGATGGCGGCCACGACGATGTAGAGCACGGTGCAGATCACCAGCGAGCCCAGGATGCCGATGGGCATGTCTCGCTGCGGGTTCTTGGCCTCCTGCGCCGCGGTGCTCACCGCATCGAATCCGATGTACGCGAAGAACACGATTGCCGCTCCCGCCACCACGCCGCTGAAGCCGAAGTTCTCCCGGCTTCCGGTATTAGGCGGAATGAACGGCTTCCAGTTGTCCGGGTCGATGTGTTGCACCGCCAGGGCGATGAACAGAACCACGACCGCGAGTTTGATGATGACGATTACGTTGTTGACCGACGCGGATTCCTTGATCCCCACCACCAGCAGCGTGGTAACTACGCCAATTATGAGAACCGCGGGGATATTGAAAAGCGCGGTCACCGTGCTTCCATCCGCCATCGTCACCACCGTCCCCCGCGCGGCTTGAAACTGCGCCGGGATATAGATGCCGAGGTCGGCCAGGAACGACACCACGTAGCCCGACCATCCGATGGCCACGGTCGTGGCACTGAGGGCATACTCGAGCACCAGATCCCAGCCGATGATCCAGGCGATGAACTCGCCCAGCGTGGCGTAACTGTAGGTATACGCGCTCCCCGCCATGGGTACGAGCGAGGCGAACTCGCTGTAACAGAGCGCGGCGAAGATCGACGCGAACCCCGCCAGCACGAACGACAGGATAACCGCCGGTCCGGCGTTCTGCGCGGCCACGGTTCCGGTGAGCACAAAGATCCCTGTGCCGATGATGGCGCCGATACCGAGCGCGGTGAGGTTGAGCGGACCGAGCGCGCGCTTCAGGCTATGGTCGCCCGCGGCTTCGGCCTGCAGCGCGGTCACACTCTTACGTCGGAATAGATCCATCAGGTCCTCGTTGGTCTCGGGTCAGGAGTGGATGCTCTGATCGGGTCAAACCGGCTTCCTGGTGGAGCTTTGGGCTTCACGCTCGCGCTGCAGGTGGCTGTGCTTCCGCCCGTACGCGAAGTAGATGACGAATCCGATCAGCAGCCACACAGCCAGCCGGAGCCAGGTATCGGCTGGAAGCGTTGCCATCAGGCCCAGACACGCCAGCACGCCCAGAATCGGGACCAGCGGAACCAGGGGCGTTCGGAACGGGCGGTCGAGGTCGGGTCGCGTCCGTCGGAGAATCCACACGCCGATGCATACCAGGGCGAAAGCCAGTAAGGTTCCGATGTTGACCAGCTCACCCAGAATTTGAATCGGGAACGTCGCGCTGATGAAGGCGACAATGATGCCGACGTAGATGGTCGAGAGATAGGGCGTGCGGTACCGGGGATGGACCTTCCCCGCCCAGGGGCCGATCAGACCGTCGCGTGACATGGAGTAAAACACCCGCGACTGACCCAGAAGCATCACCAGAACCACCGATCCGAGGCCGAGCACGGCTCCCAAAGTAATGAACGGTCGAAGCCACGATAGCTGGTTGATCTGCTCGACCGCATACGCCACCGGATGGGCCACGTTCAGCTCGGTATAGTGCACCAGGCCCGTCAGCGTGAGCGCCACCAGGACGTACAGGATTGTACACACCACCAGGGATCCCAGAATGCCGATCGGCATGTCTCGCTGAGGGTTCTTGGCTTCTTGTGCCGCGGTGCTGACGGCGTCGAAACCGATGTATGCGAAGAAGATCAGGCCTGCTCCCCGGAAGACTCCGCTCCAGCCAAAGTCGCCGAAGGCACCCGTGTTCGGCGGAACGAACGGCTTCCAGTTCTCGGGGTTCACGTACTGCAGGCCGAAAATGATGAACAGCACGACTACCGCGATCTTGAGGACGACGATCAGGTTGTTGACCTTGGCAGACTCCCGGATACCAACCACCAGAATCCAGGTGGCGACAAGAACGATGAACGCCGCGGGGAGATTGAAGAACGAACCGGTCCGGTTCCAGCCCTCCGCTACGCAGGACGCCACACTGTTCGTAACGTCGGCCGAGCTGCACCAGCGGAGCGGAGCCGAGGCAATGGCGGCGGGCAAATGGAGGCCGAAAACGTCGAGCAGGCTCACGAGATAACCCGACCAACCCACCCCGACCGTGGCCGCCCCCATGGCGTATTCCAGCACCAGGTCCCAACCGATGATCCAGGCGATGAACTCGCCCATGGTGGCGTAGGAGTAGGTGTAGGCGCTACCGGCAACCGGCACTGTGCTCGCCATTTCAGCGTAGCACAGGCCCGACAGCCCGCAGGCAATGGCAGCCACCGCGAACGACAGCACCACCGCGGGTCCGGCGTGCAGCGCGGCGGCCAATCCCGTCAGCACGAAAATGCCGGCACCGATAATGGCGCCGATGCCCAGCATCGTGAGATTCATCGCTCCGAGGGCGCGCTTCAGCGAGCGCTCACCGGTCGCCTCGGCTTCGGCACGGAGTGCCGTTACCGACTTGGTGGCCCAAAGACTCATACGGCGGTCACCTTCGAGTTGATGATGCGTCGGGCAGAGTACGGCGAAATTTCGAGTGTCAGGCGCTGTAGTTCGGAGCTTCCCGGGTGATCGTCACGTCATGCGGGTGCGACTCCCGCAGGCCCGCGGTAGTGATCTGGATCATTTCGACGTCGCACTGAAGTTGCGGAATGGTAGCTACGCCGCAGTATCCCATGCCGCTGCGCAGTCCGCCCACCATCTGGTAGAGCACGTCAGACACCGGGCCCTTGTAGGGCACCCGCCCCTCGATTCCCTCCGGCACCATCTTGGAGGCCGCCATCTCGCCCTCCTGGAAGTAGCGGTCGGCCGAACCATCCTGCATGGCGGAGAGGCTTCCCATGCCGCGAATCATCTTGAACCGGCGGCCTTCCGCCAGCACCGACTCGCCCGGACTCTCTTCCGTGCCCGCCAGCATGGATCCCATCATGACAGATGACGCGCCCGCCGCCAGCGCCTTCACGACGTCTCCCGAGTACTTGACGCCTCCATCCGCGATGATTGGCACATCGTCGGCACCCCGGAGCGCGTCAAGGATGGCGGTGACCTGCGGGACACCTACGCCGGTAACCACGCGGGTGGTGCAGATGCTTCCTGGGCCGATCCCTACCTTGATAGCGTCGGCCCCGCGCTGCACCAGCTCGCGGGCGCCGGCTTCGGACGC
>JACCRS010000062.1 GCA_013813435.1 Gemmatimonadales bacterium | reverse complement strand
ACCGCCGTACCGCCGTACCGCCGTACCGCCGTACCGCCGTACCGCCGTACCGCCGTACCGCCGTACCGCCCTACCGCCCTACCGCCTTAACCACAACCTTCTGCACCCTCTTCCGCTCCCGCCCCTTGTTGTCGGTGACCAGAACCTCGAGCGTATATGCACCCGGCTTTGTCGAGCCAAGCCTCAGCTCCTGCTGCCGGCGGAACGCCACTCCGTCAGCCTGATCCTTAAAGCTCACCATCAGTGGCTTGGGCGTGGCTGACTTTTTCTTTCCGGTAGACCGCTGCTGCACCAGTCGAACTCGGCCGCGGTAGGGCGTCCCCGAGGCCAACCCACACACATCGTAGTTGATCTCTACATCCGATCCCGCGGCAATCTGAGGCACCGAGTCCAGGAGCACGAGGAACTTCGGCTTCTTTCCCTCGCCCGTAGCGGGGCACAGGGTTCGTCCAGCCCCGGAGGCGCTCAGGGCGTACGCGCCGACCAGTGTCAGGACGACGGCCCCACCGATCATGCCGGCGGTGCGAGGATTGCGTTTCCCCCGGAGTCGCAGGTTCTGCCCGCACCGCCCGGCTCGTCGGAGTGCTCTCTGCGCAACCGGCAGCGCAGCCCTGAGCGTTTCCTGCGCGTCCCGAAGTGCTTCTCGCACTAGCGCCGGTTGGGAACGCCTTCTGATCGGGCGGCGCACTCCTGGATCCGGAATCTCGGAGAATGGATCGCTCATTTCCTCATACCTCCGCGAAAATTCTGGCTTCACCTGATGGCGGGGGTGATAAACCGAGCAAGAATCGTGTAATAGAAGCCGGGGCGGCAGTGCCGCTGCGTGACCGCTCTCAGTCCATTAGTTCCCAAGCACATAAGACTCGAGACAGAAACTGCATCTGCCCAACGGGTTCGTGGGACGGGAGACAAAGGGCCCAGTCGGGCAGTGTGCAAGGGAGGATCGGAGTACGTAAGAGCGATTGGGAGCAGCTCTGGGGTTGATTCTGGCCCGGGTGGGTTTAACCTGTCTGCGGCGAATTCCATCCTCGATCACATGTCGCTCGAGGATTGGCCGGTGCCGAGACCCTGCACGTGATCACGCTGAGACCACCTATCTACGAAGGCCGGTCGGGATGAGCGGAACCTCGGCTGCGGTCAGCTCGAAATCCCCCCGTACCAAACCTGGCAAGCCTGCCGCGGCGCGCCCTGACCTGCCTCTTGTCCTTGCCCTCGCGTTCGTGCTGGGGTGCCGGCTCCTGCTCTATGCCTTGATGCCCGATCGGAACACCGACTTCGATTTTCTCTACCACGCCGCAGCTCGACTGGTGCGGGGCGAGAGCCCCTACCCGCCTGCGACGCAGTGGTTCCCCTACCCCCTTCCGGCCGTGCTGCTCGCTGTCCCATTCACAGCGATTCCCCTGGGAATTGCGCGCCCGATCTTTGACATCCTGGTTGGTTGGGCTTTTGTCTATGCGCTCTGGAGGCACCGCGGCCGGTATGCTCTTCTCGCGGTGGCTTCAGGGGCCTACCTCTTCGCAATGGCGAATGGCCAGACCACGCCGCTCATGGTGGCAGCAAGCCTGGTCCCGGCCCTCGGCTTTCTCCTTGCCGTAAGGCCCAATACCGGAGCCGCCCTCTGGGTTTCCCGGCCCTCGCGGATGGCTCTCCTGGGAGTGGCCGTATTCCTGGTCCTGAGCCTTGTGGTTCTGCCATCGTGGCCCTGGGACTGGTCGGCGGCATTGCCGCTGGACAAAGCGGCGTTGCTGCCTCCGGTTTTGCGTCCCTTTGGCTTCGTCTTGTTGCTTGCGGCGCTCCGCTGGCGTTCACCGGAAGCACGGCTCATCCTCGCCATCGCCTTGATACCCCAGAGCACTCTGCCGTACGAGTTGGTCCCGCTGGCACTCATTCCCGGTAATCGCATGGAGATGGGGATCTATGCCGCCGGGAGCTGGATTGCCGTGGCGGCAGCAGGCGGGTTGCATCTCAGCGGAAGCATGGCCGAGTGGACGGCCACCGGCTGGCCGGTAACGCTCGGCGCCGTCTATCTCCCGGCGCTTTACATGGTGCTCCGCCCGAAGGGTAGCAAGAGTAAACCCAGGATCGATAAGGATCGGAGAAGGCCCAATCGCCTGGCTGATCACGAGCTTAAGGTCGACGTCACTCCGAACGGCGCCGCCGGGGTCTTCGTGAAGGTGACCCACCTGCCCACGCAACAGTTTGCCAAGGAGACAGGCAAGACCCGCCAGATCGCGGAGCGGAAGGCCCACGACAAGCTGGCGGGGATCCTCGCCGAGATGCATCGTTCTCGAGAGAAGGGCGAGACTGAACTGAAATGAAACAGCGCTTCCCACTCCGAGCACTTAACCGCCCGATGCTCTGCGCTCTGGTGGCCTGCTCCGGTTCCGGTGAGAGCGGCCGACGGGCGTTCCCGCCCGCCCGCCCGCCAGACCTCCCGGACATGGAGCGGACCGAGCTGGCTGCGAGCTTTGTGGGCCACTACCTGGGCGCGCTCGAACGCCTGCTCCATGACAGTGTGATCGTGCAGCCGCCCAAGCCCGATAGTGCCAGACAAGGCCCGGCGGCGATACGGTATCTGACCGATTTGGCTACGCACACCGAAGCTACTGAGTCCCGCCTCCAACCAAGCGTGATGACACCCGAAGGGCCCTTCGTCTTCGAGCAGGGCATGTGGGAGCTGAAGATCGGGGATCGCCCGCGACTAGGTCGCTACACGCTGCGCTGGCGGCAGACGCCGAACGGCTGGAAGGTCGTGCTGTGGAGCTGGAGCACATTCAACTAGGTCGCAGCGTGCCCCTTTTCAGCGGGAAGCATATGCCACGAAAGCAACTCGCATTCGCACAACACGCTGGGGGCTGTGCCGGGCGGCCCCCGCTGACGGCAGATGGCGGCGACGCAGTCCAGAAGGGTGACGCTGTCTGAAGGTACCGCATTAGATCCTGCCCTATCGCCCGACCGCCGGTAGTCTCACGGTACAACGAGTCTCGAACCCGCCCCGCACATTGTACAGGGTGCTGACCTCCAGCATCTGCGGCTCCAGCACCCTGAACAGATCCTCGGCGATTCTCGCGGTGGCGTGCTCCTGAAAGATTCCCACGTTGCGATAGCTCGTCACATAATATTTGAGGCTCTTGAGCTCCACGCAGCGATCCGACGGCGTGTAGCGGATAGTGAGCGTCGCGAAGTCCGGCAGGCCGCTGTAGGGGCAGACCGCGCTGAACTCCCGGGTCTCGGTGACGATGTCCTGGTCCGGCCCGGAGTATTCGAAGGTCTCGAGCACCGCGGCGTCGATCGCCTCGGGACCGACGAAGGGGATGGTCCTGCCTTCTGCGGTGGCCATGCGGGGGTCCGGTTAGGTGGTCGAGTGGAATCTAATGGTGGGACGGCGGTAGGGGTGGTACGGCGGTAGGGC